>NZ_JBEZLV010000050.1:0-36170 GCF_040652335.1 Streptomyces sp. NPDC048270 | reverse complement strand
GGGGGGGGGGGCCCTGGGGGGGGGGGGGGGGGGGGGGGGGGGGGGGGGCCGGGCCGGGGGGGGGGGGGGGGGGGGGGGGGGGGGGCCGGGTTGGGGGGGGGGGGGGGGGGGGCTCGGCGGGGCGGTCTGCTCGAACTCCAGCTTCGCGGTGAGCGGGTCGCCCGCCTTGTTCTCGTACGAGGCCGAACCGAGCGCGTCCGCGGCCTCCTTGGTGAGGGTGGTGGCCAGGTTGTTCATCGACTGGCCGGCGAAGGCCACCGCGGCCAGCGGCACGTCCTGGGCGGTGGCGCCGCCCTTGGTGACGTCCGCGGTGAGCTTCTTGGTGCCGGTGTCGATGCGGAAGTCGGAGAGCTTGACCTCGAAACCGTGGCCGGTCGGCGGGGCGGGCGAGGAGAAGGTGACGCTGCCCTTGAAGGCGGCCTTCACGACGTGGCCGGCGGCCGGCTCGTACTGCCCGGTCGGCTCGCCGAACCGCAGGCTGCCGTCCGCGTTCTGCTGGGCGCCGTCCGCCACGGTGATGGTGCCCTTGGCCATGCCGGTCACATAGGCGCGGTAGCTGGCGAGCACGCCCCAGTCGAGGGTGCCGCCGACGATCTTCACCGGGGCGGTGGGCGGACCGCCCGCGGCCGACGCGGGCAGGGCCAGGGCGGTGGCGCCGAGAGCGGCGGCCGTGAGGACGGCGGCCGCGACGGCGATCGGGCGGCGGTGGGACGACATGGCTGGGAACTCCTGGGGAGAGGTCGGGAAGAAGGAGGAAGAGGGGAAGGAGGAAGAGGAGGGGGCGCCGTGCGGGCGTTACGGGGCTTCGGCCTCGCCGCGGCTCGGGGCTTCGGCCTCGGCGCGGCTCGCGGCCTCGGCCTCGCCGCGGCTCGCGGCCTCGGCGCGGCGCTTGCGCAGCACCAGGAGGACGCCGCCGCCGGCGAGCACCAGCACCGCCACGGCCAGGGCGATGTACAGGCCCGTGTTCGAGGACGCGGCGTCCTTGGCGACGGGCTCGGCGGAAGAGCCGGGTGCGGGCGAGGGCGCGGCCGTGGAGCCGAGGTCGGGCAGTGCGGGCAGCTTCGCGGTGGCGTCGAGGGCGATCGCGAGCGAGACGGGGTCCATCTCGGTGCCCGCCTTGTACATGGAGTTGAAGGCCTGGGACCCGCCCTCGGTGAGGACGGCGGGAGCCTCGGTGAGAGTGGCGAGGCCGCCCTCGGCCTTCAGGGCCTTGGCGTCGAACTCGACCAGTGCGACGGCGTTCTTCGTCGTACCACCCGCGGTGACGTCGGCGGACAGGACGCCCTTGCCGTTGTCCACCGTCACGCGCACCGCGCCGAGCTTCAGGTCCAGCTGGGCTCCGGTGAAGTGGACGGTGCCGGCGAAGGCGGCGTCAAGAGTGCCTTTTCCACCGTCGTACGCACCCTTGCCCTGCGGGAAGCGGAACAGTGCGCCGCCGTCCTGTGCGCCCTCGGCGAGGGTCCATTTGCCCTGGCCGACGGAACCGGTGACGTACTCGCGGAAGGTGTGGCGCACCCCCCAGTCGACGGCGGCGTCGGCGAAGGCGCCCGGCGCCTGCGGGGTCTGCGCCGACGGGCTCGCCGGCGTGGTGGCCGACTGCGAAGGCTGCGCGGAGGGGGCGCTCTTGACGTCGGCGGACAGCGTGACGGGGTCGAGCTGCGCGCCGGCCGCGTAGTAGCCGGCGAAGGCCTTGGCGCCCTGCTCGGTGAGGGTGGCCGGGACGTTCGTCAGGGTCAGCGGGCCGGTGGCGCCCCTCATGTCGACCCCGCGCAGGCCCAGGGTCGCGAACGGCACCTGGGAGTGGCTGCTGACCGCGCCGGTGTCCTTGGCCTTGCTGGAGACGTCCGCGTACAGGGTGCCGCTGCCGCCGTTGATCTTGACGGTGGGACGGCTGACGGTCATGTCCAGGTCGTAGGAGCCGTCGGGCTTCTGGTGGCCCTGGAAGGTCACCCCGCCCGAGTACGAGGCCTCGAAGGCGCCTGACGCGGGGTCATAGGAGCCGGTGGCGGTGTGGAAGCGGAACAGGCTGCCGCCCACGGTGGCGGCGCCGTTCTTCAGCTTGAAACTTCCTTTCGCCACCGGACCGGTGACATAGCTTTGAAAAGACGATTTGATGCCCCAGTCGAGTCGACCTCCCTGCACGGTGCCCGCCCGGGCGACGGTGGCCGGGAGCAGCGCCCCCAGCAGGGCCGCCAACAGGGCGACGGCGAACGTACGGGCGGGTCTCGTGGGCATGACTGCCCCCTCCAGGGTCTAGCGAGAGCAAGGTTAGGCTAACCTAAGCTAACCCTGGCCGGATGGGAAACCCCCCCCCCGGTCACCACAACCTCAGTCGGACGATCAGGACGGTGCCTTCGTGCCTACGCCCGCCGCGTCACACCGCATCCCCCGTCTCGCGCTCGCCGTGGCAGCACTGGCACTCGCGCTGACGGGCTGCGGAGGTACGGCCACCACCCCGGGCCCATCCGCCCACACCGCCGCGGCCCCGGACCGGGTGGAACCGCTCGCCCCGGTCCCGCAGCCCGCGCTCCCGGTGACCGTGCCCTCGGCCGACGGCGCCTCCGTCACGGTCGCCTCGGCGGACCGGGTCATCCCGCTGACCGGCAGCCTCAACGAGATCGTCCACACCCTGGGCCTCGGCGAGAAGGTGGTCGCCAAGGACATCACCGCCACCTTCGAACAGGCCGCCGCCCTGCCGGTGGTGACACGTGGCCACGACGTCTCCGCCGAAAGCGTGCTCTCGCTGCGCCCGACGCTCGTCCTGGCGGAGACCACCACGGGTCCCGCCGAGGCCGTCCAGCAGATCCGCGACGCGGGCGTCCCGGTCCTCGTCGTCGCCCCCGCCAAGTCCCTGGAGGACGTGCCGAAGCGGATCGACGCGGTCGCCGCCGCACTCGGGGTCACCGACGCCGGCGCGCGGCTGAACCAGCGCACCGCCGACCGGATCGCCGCCGTCCGCAAGGAGATCCCCACCGCCTCCGGGAAGAAGCCCCGGGTCGCCTTCCTCTACCTGCGGGGCACCGCCTCGGTCTACCTGCTGGGCGGTTCCGACTCCGGAGCGGCCTCGCTGCTGGAGGCGGCCGGCGCGGTCGACACCGGCAAGGAGTCCGGCCTCGGCAAGGACTTCACCCCGATCACCAGCGAGGCCCTGGCGGCCGCCGCCCCCGACGCGATCCTCGTCATGTCCAAGGGCCTCGAATCGGTCGGCGGCGTCGACGGCCTGACGAAGATCCCCGGCGTGGCCCAGACCCCGGCCGGCATGGACCGCCGGGTGGTCACGGTCGACGACGGCGTCCTGCTGGGCTACGGCCCGCGCACCGACCAGGTGCTGTCCTCCCTGATCACCCAGCTCTACGGCAAGGCCGCTTCGTGACCCTCCCCGACAGAAGGGCCTTCCTGCTCACCACGGCCCTCGTCGCCGCCCTGTTCGCGCTCGCCCTCGTCTCCGCCGGCACCGGGGCCTACCGGATCCCCCTCGGGGACGTACTCGCCTCCGTCCTGCACCACTTGGGGCTGGGCGGGACACCCCTCGACCGGGTCGGGGAGAGCGTGCTGTGGAACGTGCGCCTGCCCCGCGTCGTCCTCGCACTGCTCGTCGGCGCGAGCCTGGGCTGCGCGGGCGCCCTCATGCAGGGCGTCTTCGGCAACCCGCTGGCCGAACCCGGCGTCATCGGGATCTCGGCGGGAGCCGCGGTCGGCGCGGTCGCCGCCATCGGACTCGGACTCAGCTTCTTCGGCAACTGGACCATTCCCCTCTGCGCGTTCGTCGCGGGCCTGGTCACCGTGGCCTCCGTCTACTTCCTCTCCCGCAACGGCGGGAAGACCGAGGTCGTCACCCTCATCCTCACCGGCATAGCCGTCAACGCCTTCGCCGGCGCCCTCATCGGCCTGTTCGTCTTCTTCGCGGACAGCGGGCAGGTCAACCAGATCACCTTCTGGCAGCTCGGCTCCCTCGCCCAGGCCACCTGGCCCAAGGTGCTCGCCGTCCTCCCCTGCGCCCTGGCCGGCCTGCTCGTCGCCCCCTTCTACGCCCGCCGCCTCGACCTCCTGTCCCTCGGCGAACGCCCGGCCCGCCACCTCGGCATCGACGTCGAACGGCTGCGCCTCGCCCTCATCCTGGTCGTGGCGCTGCTCACCGCCGCCGCCGTGGCCGTGGCCGGCATCATCACCTTCGTCGGGCTGCTGGTCCCGCACCTGCTGCGGATGGCCAACGGCCCCGGCCACCGCTTCCTGGTGCCCGGCAGCGCGCTGGCCGGGGCCCTGGTCCTGGTCGCGGGCGACCTGGCCGCCCGTACCCTCGCCCAGCCCGCCGAGCTGCCGCTCGGCGTCCTGACCGCCCTGCTCGGCAGCCCGTTCTTCTTCTGGCTGCTGCGCCGCACCCGCCGCAAGCAAGGAGGCTGGGCGTGAGCGAAGCGACCCGCAGGCTCACCGGTCTCACCGGACTGCTCTCCCGCAGCCGTCGGACCGTCCCGGCCCGCCCCGCCCCGGGATCCGACCTCGCCGAGATCACCGGCCTGCACGTGCGGCTCGGACAGCGCGAGGTGCTGGCCGGCATCGGCCTGACCGCCCGCGCCGGCGAGGTACTGGCCCTGGTCGGCCCCAACGGGGCGGGCAAGTCCACGCTGCTGGCGGCCCTCGCCGCCGACCTGCCGGCCGCCTCCGGGGAGATCCGGATCGACGGCCGCCCGGTGCACGCGTGGTCACCCCCCGACCTGGCGCTGCGGCGCTCCGTACTCCCGCAGTCGGCCGCGCTGTCCTTCCCCTTCCCGGTGGCGGACGTCGTACGGATGGGCCGCGCGCCCTGGGCCGGCACCCCGTTCGCCGACGCGGACGAGGAGGCGGTGGCCGCCGCCATGGCCGCGACCGAGGTCGCCGACTTCGCCGCCCGCCCCTTCTCCGCGCTCTCCGGCGGCGAGCGGGCCCGGGTCGCGCTGGCCCGCGTACTGGCCCAGCGGGCGCCGCTGCTGCTCCTCGACGAGCCCACCGCCGCCCTGGACCTGCGCCACCAGGAACTCGTGCTGCGGATCTGCCGGGAGCAGGCCGCCGCCGGGGACGCCGTCGTCGTCGTCCTGCACGACCTGGGACTGGCCGCCGCCTACGCGGACCGGGCCGCCGTCCTGCACGACGGGCGGATCGCCGCGGTCGGGCCGCCGGCCGAGGTGTTCGAGGACGCGCTGCTCAGCCGGGTCTACCGGCAGCCGGTGGAGGTCCTCCCGCATCCGCGCACCGGCGCACCGCTGGTGGTCCCGGTCCGGGGCGGGGCGGCCTGACCCGTGCGACCCGGCCGGGTCCGGCCTCACCACAGCCGGTCGGTGCTCCCGGGGTACAGCGGGACGCGGATGCCCGTGAAAGCGGCCCGGTCACGGTCCGGTTCAGCCGTGAAGAAGGCCGCCGGCACCACTTTGTCGAAGCCGGGACCGTCGGTGGCCAGCGGTTCCCCGGGCGTTCCGCCGACCAGGACCGTGCCGGGCAGCGGCGGGAAGCCGGCAGCCCGGTAGAACGCCGAGAGCGGACGGTCGCAGCTGAACAGGGCCAGGTCCACGGCCGGATCGGCCGCCAGCTCGGCGCGGGCCGCCGCCACCAGCCGGCCGCCGAGCCCGCGGCCCCGCAGCTCGGGCCGGGTGACCACGCCGCTGAGCCCGGCCGCGCGGTACGTCCGCCCCGCGACCTCGATCTCCTTGTACAGCAGCGTCAGCGCCGCGGCCACCGTGCCGTCGCCGGCCGTCAGCAGCAGGGCCCGCGGCGCCAGGGCGGGGTCGTGCCCGGGCGAGGACCCCGGCCAGGCCGCGGCCTCCAGGGCGGCGACCTGACGGGCCAGCGCCGGGGGTACGGCGGCCTCGGCGAAGCCGGCCACCCGCAGGGCCCCGGGGGCCGCGCTCACGCGATGCGCACGCCCTCGCCGCCGACCCGGACCCGGGGGTCGCCCGCGCGCAGCTCCACCGTGAGGACGCCCGGCCGACCCAGGTCCGCGCCCTGGTGGAGCGTGAGGACGGAGTCCTCAGCGACCAGGCCGAGCTCGCGGGCGTACGCGCCGAAGGCGGCCGCGGCGGCGCCGGTCGCCGGGTCCTCGACGACGCCGCCGACCGGGAAGGGGTCGCGTACGTGGAACTCCGTGGGACCCGCGCGCCACACCAGCTGCACGGTCGTCAGGTCCAGGCGCCGCATCAGCGCCTCCAGCCGGGCGAAGTCGTACGCGAGGTCCGCGAGCCGGGCCCGGGTAGCGGCGCCGAGCACCAGGTGGCGGGCTCCGGCGTAGGCGATCCGGGGCGGGAACGCCGGGTCCAGGTCCGCCTCCGGCCAGTCCAGCGCGGCCAGCGCCTCGGCGAGGTCGGCCGCGCCGATCTCCTCGGTGTGCGGCTGCACGCTGGTCAGCGTGGCCCGCAGCAGCCCGTCCCGGGAGGTGACGGACACCGGGACGGTCCCCGCCCGCGTCGCCAGGACCAGCTCCCCGGGGCCGATCCGCTCCCCCAGCGCGACCGCGGTGGCGACGGTGGCGTGCCCGCAGAACGGCACCTCCGCCTTCGGGCTGAAGTAGCGCACGGTGAAGGCCCGGCCCGGCTCGCCCGCCAGCCCCTCGGGCGGGGCGGTCAGGAAGGCCGTCTCGCTGTAGCCGAGTCCGGCGGCGATCCCCAGCATCGCCTCGTCGTCCAGTCCGGCCGCGTCGAGCACGACGCCGGCCGGGTTGCCGCCCGCCGGGTCGCTGGAGAAGGCCGTGTAGCGGAGCACCTCAGTCGTCATGATCGCCTCAACTGCGGAGCCCCTGCGGGCATTCCCCGGCGCACCGCGAGCGCGGGCTCAGCCCCGCCCGATGTACGGCATCGCCGTCGCCATCACCGTCGCGAACTGCACGTTCGCCTCCAGCGGCAGCTCCGCCATGTGCAGCACGGTGCGCGCCACGTCGGCGGCGTCCATGACCGGTTCGACGGCCAGCTGCCCGTTGGCCTGGAGGATTCCGGTCTGCATCCGCTCGGTCATCTCGGTGGCCGCGTTGCCGATGTCGATCTGCCCGCAGGCGATCCTGTACGGGCGCCCGTCCAGCGACAGGGACTTGGTCAGGCCGGTCATCGCGTGCTTGGTCGCGGTGTAGGCGACGGAGTTCGGGCGGGGCACGTGCGCCGAGATGGAGCCGTTGTTGATGATGCGGCCGCCCTGCGGGTCCTGCGCCTTCATCTGCCGGAAGGCAGCCTGCGCGCACAGGAAGGACCCGGTCAGGTTGACGTCGACCACCGAGCGCCAGGCCTCGTAGGAGAGGTCCTCCAGCGGGACTCCGCCCGGGCCGAAGGTGCCCGCGTTGTTGAAGAGCAGGTCCAGGCGCCCGTACCGCTCGCGTACGGCCCCGAACAGCGCAGCGACCCCGTCCGGATCGCTGACGTCCGTCGGTACGCAGAGCACGTCGGCGCCGTCCCCGGCCGCCTCCGCGGTCTCCTCGAGCGGCCCGGTGCGGCGGCCCGCCACGGCCACGGACCAGCCCGCGGCGGCCAGGGCCAGGGCCACGGACCGGCCGATGCCCGACCCGGCACCCGTCACTACAGCGATCTTCGTCGTGGGTTCGTCCATGGGGCCGCAGAGTACGTCACAGGGCGCCCCGGTCCCCG
The DNA here is from genome assembly GCF_040652335.1 of Streptomyces sp. NPDC048270. Classification (NCBI taxonomy): domain Bacteria; kingdom Bacillati; phylum Actinomycetota; class Actinomycetes; order Kitasatosporales; family Streptomycetaceae; genus Streptomyces; species Streptomyces sp. NPDC048270. Next base: position 28,575 of record NZ_JBEZLV010000050.1, on the reverse strand, counting down.
GACGTTCCGATTGCTGAGAGCATGGGTCGGTCAGGGGTGCATAAAGAAGACAAGCAGACTGGAGTTCCGCATGTCGGAGAGAGGCCCCGTGACGGCCCGCTCGCACGAACCGTCACCCGAAACGCCCTCCGTCCCCACCGCCGCCGCACCCCTGAAGGCAGCACGCCGCACGGGCCTGCTGGTCACCTTCATACTCGGCGGGCTGACCGCCCTCCCGCCGCTGTCCATGGACATGTACCTCCCGGCCCTGCCCGAGGTCACCAACGTCCTGCACAGCCCTGCCGCCACCATCCAGCTCACCCTCACCGCCTGCCTCGCCGGCATGGCGCTGGGCCAGCTGGTGATCGGCCCGATGAGCGACAAGTGGGGCCGCCGCAAGCCCCTGCTCATCGGCATGGTCGTGTACGTCCTGGCCACCGCGATATGCGCCCTCGCCCCGACCGCCGAGCTGCTGATCGCCTTCCGCCTGCTCCAGGGCCTGGCCGGCTCGGCCGCGATCGTCATCGCGCGGGCCGTCGTACGCGACCTGTACGACGGGGTCGAGATGGCCCGGTTCTTCTCCAACCTCATGCTCATCTCCGGCACCGCTCCGATCGTCGCCCCGCTCATCGGCGGACAGGTGCTGCGCTTCTCCGACTGGCGCGGGGTCTTCGTCGTCCTCACCGGCGTCGGCCTCGTCCTCACCCTGATGGTGTGGCGCAGCCTCGGCGAGACCCTGCCGCCCGAGCGGCGCCAGACGGGCGGCGTCGGCGCGGCCCTGCGGACCATGCGGGGCCTGCTGGGCGACCGCGTCTTCACCGGCTACACCCTGGCCGGCGGTTTCGCCTTCGCGGTCCTGTTCTCGTACATCGCCGCCTCCCCCTTCGTGGTGCAGGAGATCTACGGTGCTTCGCCCCAGGCCTTCAGCCTGCTGTTCGGCGTCAACTCCTGCGGCCTGATCGCGGTCGGCCAGATCAACGGCAAGCTGCTGGTCGGCCGGGTCGACATGGACAAGACCCTGTCCGTCGGGCTCGCCGTCACCACGGCCGCCTCGGTGAGCCTGCTGCTCATGGCGACCGGGGTGTTCGGGGAGGTCGGGCTGTTCCCGATCGCCGCCGCCCTCTTCGTGGTGATGTCGGCGATGGGGCTGGTGCTGCCGAACACCAACGCGCAGGCCCTGATGCGCACCCCGCACGCCGCGGGCTCGGCGTCCGCGCTGATCGGCACCTCCTCCTTCCTGGTGGGCGCGATCGCCTCGCCGCTGGTCGGGATCGCGGGCGAGGACACGGCGGTGCCGATGGCGGTGGTGCAGCTGGTCTGCTCGGTGCTGGCGGTGGCCTGCTTCGTCGGCCTGTGCCGGCCCTGGCGCAGCCGCGAGTCCGGGGTGTCCGCGGCGCCGTAAACTTCGCGGGTGAACGCCTCCGCCCCCACCAGCGCCGACACCCTCCGCAGCACGCTCGGCGGGCTGCTCGACGGACTCCCGCCCAAGCAGGCCGCGGCAGCCGTCGAGCGGCTCATCGCCAGCTACCGGGGGCAGACCCCCACCGACGCGCCGGTCCTGCGCGACCGTTCCGACGTGGCGGCGTACGCGGCGTACCGGATGCCCGCCACCTTCGAGGCCGTCCGGGCCGCCCTGGACGGCCTCGCCGAGGCGGCCCCGGGGTGGGCGCCGGGCTCGCACGTGGACGTGGGCGGCGGCACCGGCGCCGCGACCTGGGCGGTGGACGCCACCTGGGACGGGCCGCGGGAGACCACGGTGCTGGACTGGGCCGAGCCGGCGCTGGCCCTGGGCCGTGAACTGGCGGCGGCCTCCCCCTCCGAGGTGCTGCGCGGCGCGGCCTGGCGCCGGGCGGTCATCGGCTCCGGGCTGACCCTGCCGGAGGCCGACCTGGTGACGGTCTCGTACGTACTGGGCGAGCTGACCCCGCAGGCCCGCACGGCCGTCGTCGCCGAGGCGGCGCGGGCCGGACGGGCCGTGGTGCTGATCGAGCCGGGCACGCCGGAGGGCTACCTGCGCATCCGCGAGGCCCGCGACCAGCTGATCGCGGCCGGGCTGCGGGTCGCCGCCCCCTGCCCGCACGACGGGACCTGCCCGATCGAGGTCGGGCAGGACTGGTGCCACTTCTCGGCGCGGGTCAGCCGCTCCTCCCTGCACCGGAAGGTCAAGGGCGGCTCCCTCCCGTACGAGGACGAGAAGTTCAGCTACGTCGCCGCGACCCGCTTCCCGACGGAGCCCGCCGCCTCGCGGATCACGCGCAGGCCGCAGATCCGCAAGGGGCTCGTCCTGCTGGAGCTGTGCGGCCCGCGGGAGCAGGGCCTGACCCGGGCCACCGTGACCAAGCGCCACGGTGACCTCTACAAGGCGGCGCGGGACGCCGACTGGGGCCAGGCCTGGCCTCCGCCCGCTGCCGAGGGCTAGGGCCTCAGCTCCTGGGTGCAGCACTTCACGCTGCCGCCGCCCTTGAGCAGCTCGCCCAGGTCCATCGGGACCGGCTCGAACCCGCGGGCCCGCAGCGGAGCCAGCAGCCCGGTCGCCGCCTGCGGGAGCAGCACGTGCCGGCCGTCGGAGACCGCGTTCATGCCCAGGGCCGCCGCGTCCTCCTCCCCGGCGAGCAGCGCGTCGGGGAAGAGCCGTCTGAGGACGGCCTGGCTGCCCGGCGAGAAGGCGGCCGGGTGGTACATGACCTCGTCCCCGTCGAGGACGCACAGGGCCGTGTCCAGGTGGTAGTAGCGCGGGTCCACCAGGTCGAGGCCGATGACGGGGCGGCCGAAGAACTCCTGCGCCTCGTCGTGCGAGAGCGGGCTGGAGCGGAAGCCCCGGCCGGCCAGGAGGTAGCTGGCGGTGACGGCGAAGTCCCCCTCGCCCTCGTTGACGTGGAACGGCTCGTGGACGTCCCGGTAGCCGTGGCCGCGGAACCACTCGAGGTGGATCTCGGCCTCGGCGGCCCGCTCCGGATGGGCGAACCGGGCCCCGAGCACCCGGCCGTCGACGACGAGCGCGCCGTTCGCCGCGAAGACCATGTCGGGCAGCTCGGGGTGCGGTTCGAGGGTTTCGACGGTGTGCCCGAGGGCGCGGTAGCGGTCCCTCAGGTCCTCCCACTGGGCGAGTGCGAGGGGCAGGTCCACCGGTTTCGTGGGATCCATCCACGGATTGATGGAGTAGGTGACCTTGAAGTGCACGGGTGGGCACATCAGATAGCGCCGGGGTGTGGCGTCTCTGCGCAAAGAAGGCTCCTCACGACTTACGACGGGTGTGGAGAGAATCGTCTCTCCTTACGCCGGACACCGCAGTGAACTGATTGGGTGGTTTAACGGACAAGAGGAAGACGAGACGTCTCGGTTGGTAGTTTCAGGACATGACGAAGACCCCTGACGCCACCCGCCGCAGCGACCGCTCCCGGCGGGCCATCCTCGACGCCGCGCTCGCGCTGGTCGGGGAGGTCGGCTACAACAAGCTGACCATCGAGGCGATCGCCGCCCGCGCCGGGGTCGGCAAGCAGACCATCTACCGCTGGTGGCCCTCCAAGGCCGCCGTCCTCCTCGACGCCTCGCTCTCGCTCGCCGGGGAGGCGCAGACCGAAGGCCAGTGGACGGGCTTCCCCGACACCGGGGACCTCGCGGCCGACCTGAAGTACGTCCTGCGGGCGACGGTCGACGAGCTGCGCGACGAGAAGTACGCGGCCCCCGCGCGCGCCCTGACGGCGGCCGGGGCGACCGACCCCGAGCTCGGGGCCCGTTTCAACGAACGGCTGCTGGAGCCGCAGCTCGCCCTGTACGAGGCCCGGTTGCGCACGGCCCGCGAGGCGGGGCAGCTCGCCCCGGACACCGATCTGCGGCTGACGGTCGAGATGCTGCTGGGCCCGCTCACGTACCGCTGGCTGCTGCGGACGCAGCCGCTGACGCACGCCTTCGCCGACGCGCTGGTGGACCGGGTCCTGGGCGGGGTGGCCAACGTCACCGTCGGCTGACCACCCCCTGACCGGAAACCAAATGGCTGAATTCTATGGTTATGTGGGGGTTGCCGGTCACCCCTTCCCAACCCCCCGGTCACCGAGACCGGTCACCCGGGGCGCAGGATGGTGGGACCATGTGAAGGTCCGCCGGGGATACGGTGAGGTGAGGGGATAGATGGGGTCTGAGTCCGGCCGCGTCCAACGCGGCGAGCAGAGCAGGATTTCCCAGTGGCTGCGCCGGCGGCAGAAACCCACCGCCGAGGACCCCGGAAGGGAGCGCGAGGCGCTCCTCCTGGCCGTCGCCGCCGCCGGTCTGCCGCTCGCACCCGCCGCCCATCCCGCCGGCTACCGATGTTCGTGCGACCGGATCGGCTGTCCGACGCCCGCACGCCACCCGCTCTCCTTCGCCTGGCAGACCCAGTCCACCACCGACCGCGCACAGGTCGAACGGTGGGCGCGCGACCAGCCCCAGGCCAACTTCATCACCGCGACCGGCATGGTCCACGACGTCCTGGACGTCCCTCTGGAAGCCGGGGCCGCGGCCCTCGCCCGGCTGCTGGAAGCCGGCATCGAGGTCGGCCCCGTCGCCGAGTCGGGGGGCACCGGGGAGCAGGCCCGGATGCTCTTCTTCACCGCCACCCGCGGAACCCCCGAGGACGAGGACGAGTGGTGGCCCTGCGAACTGGACTGCCATCCCGAGACGATGGACGAGCACCCGGGCCTGCGGTGGCACTGCCGCGGCAGCTACGTCCTGGTGCCGCCGGCGGCCCTGCCCGGTGACCTGGCGGTCAGCTGGCTGCGGGGCATGGAGCACCCGCTGCCCGATCCCCTCACCCTCCTGGAAACCCTGACGGACGCCTGCGCCACGTACGCGGGCACCGCGAACCTGACCCCGGCCGCCGTCGCCTGGCCCCTGGGCCACTAGCCCGGGCCCGGCGCCTCACGCGCCGGCCCCCGGCCCTGTGCCCGCACCTGCCCACTCAGGCAGGGCAAATCCAGCCCCGCCGGCGATTGAGGCGCGGGGGCCGGGGCGGAGCCCCGATCCTGTACCCGCACACGCGGGCACAGCCCAGCCATATCCAGCCCCGCCGGCGATTGAGGCGCGGGCCCGGGGGCGGAGTCCCGGGCGGGGTCAGTGGTGGATCTGGGTGACCACCACGTCGAGGGCCCAGGCGCGCCCCGGCTTCCCGGGTGCCTCGGCCTCGACGACGTAGCCCAGGTCCCGCAGGGCCCCGACCAGTTCGGACGGCGAGGCCGGAGCCGCTCCCGCGAGCAGCAGGTCCCGCACCAGCCGGCCCTTCGTCGCCTTGTTGAAGTGGCTCACCACGGACCGCTTCTCCACCCCGTCCACCACCTGCGAGTGGAGCACCCGCACGGTGGCCGTCCGCCCCGCCACCTCGCCCTTCGGCTTCCACGCGGACGCGTACGCCGCCGACCGCAGGTCGAGCACCAGCCCCTGCCCGGCAACGGCCGGCAGCACCTGCGCCATCGGCCCCCGCCAGTACGCCCCCAGCGCCCCGCACCCCGGCAGCTTCACGCCCATCGAGCAGCGGTAGGACGGGATCCGGTCGGTGATCCGCACCGCACCCCACAGCCCCGAGAAGACCAGCAGCGACTCCTCGGCCAGCGCCCGCGCCTCCGGCGTCAGGTCCGCCAGCCCCAGCGCGTCGTACAGCACACCGGTGTAGATCTCCCCGGCCGGCCGGGCCGCCGCCGACCGCAGCTCCGCGTTCTTCGCGACCTCGCCGCGCAGGCCCTCGCTCAGGCCCAGCACCTCGCGCGCCTTCAGCTCGTCCGCCGCGCACAGTTCGACCAGTTCCTCCAGGACCCCCGCACGGGCCTCGGCCAGACCGGGCAGCGACAGCGACTGCGGCTCCAGCGGTGCGCCGGAGCCGCCGGCGGCCTTTCCTTCGGACGGCGGCAGCAGCACGAGCACGGTGGATCTCCTTCGGTACGACACGGCGCAGGGGATGCGGCCCCCGAGCCAGGGTAGACGGCCCGCGCGCCCCGCCCGGACCCCCGGCCCCCGGGCCCCCGGACCCGGCGGCCGTCCCACCGGCAGAGCCGCACGAACCGCGCACATCGCCCGGCCAGGGCCTAGGCTCGGGTCCATGCCACGCCGCCACATGCACATGACCGGCGCGGACGGGGCTGCCCTGCGGGCCGCCCTGCGCGCACTGCGGACGAAGCTGGGCGTGCCGGAGGAGTTCCCGGCCGAGGTGCTCGCCGCGGCCGAGCGGGCCGCCCGCGAACCCCGCCTGCCCGACGCCGACGCCACCGACCTCCCCCTCTTCACCGTCGACCCGCCCTCCTCCCGCGACCTCGACCAGGCCATGCACCTGGCGAGGCGCCCCGCCGGCGGCTTCCGGGTCCACTACGCCATCGCCGACGTCGCCGCCTTCGTCACCCCCGGCGGCGCGCTCGACGCGGAGGCCCACCAGCGCGTCAGCACCCTCTACTTCCCCGACGGCAGGGTCCCGCTGCATCCGGCCGTGCTCTCGGAGGGCGCGGCCAGCCTGCTGCCCGACCAGACCCGCCCCGCGCTGCTGTGGTGCCTCGACCTCGACGCCGAGGGCCGGGTGGAGACCACCGACGTCCGCCGCGCCCTCGTGCGCAGCCGCGCCAAGCTCGACTACGAGGGCGTCCAGCAGGCCGTCGACACCGGCACGGCGGAGGAGCCCGTCGCCCTCCTCCAGGACATCGGCCGGCTGCGCGAGGCCCTCGAAGCGGAGCGCGGCGGCATCTCCCTGAACGTGCCCGAGCAGGAGGTCGTCGCCCACGACGGCTCCTACACCCTGGCCTACCGGGCCCCGCTCCCGGCGGACGGCTGGAACGCCCAGATCTCCCTCATGACCGGCATCGCCGCGGCCGACCTGATGCTGGCCGCCGGAACCGGGATCCTGCGGACCCTCCCCCAGGCCCCCGACGGCGCCGTCGGCAGGCTGCGCCGGGCGGCGAAGGCCCTGCGGATCGACTGGCCGCACCACGTCCCGTACGCCGAACTCGTGCGCTCGCTCGACCCGCACCGCCCCGACCACGCCGCCTTCCTCCAGGAGTGCACGACCCTGCTGCGCGGCGCCGGCTACACCGTCTTCACCGGCGGCCGGACCCCGGACCCGGCGATCCACGCGGCGGTCGCCGCCCCGTACGCCCACTGCACCGCCCCGCTGCGCCGGCTCGCCGACCGGTACGCCGGCGAGCTGTGCCTGGCCGCGGTGGCCGGGGCCGAGCCCCCGCAGTGGGCGGTGGCGGCGCTGGACGCGCTGCCCAAGGAGATGGCGGACGGCGCCCGGGTGGCCAACGGAGCCGAGCGGGAGTGCGTGGACCTCGTCGAGGCCGCGCTGCTCAAGGACCGCGTCGGGGAGACCTTCGAGGCCACGGTGATCGACGTCAAGGACCACGAGCCGCGGCAGGGAACGGTCCAGCTGGAGGACCCGGCGGTGGTCGGCCGGGTGGTGTCCACCGCCCTGGACCTGCCCTTGGGCGAGCGGATCCGGGTCCGCCTGACGGAGGCGGACCCGGGCACCGCGAAGATCCTCTTCGCCCCGGCGTGACGCGGGCCTAGGCGGGCTGCCGCAGGGCGCCGACCAGCGCACGCGGGTCGTCGGCGTGGAAGCGGATGGTCCGCGCCTCCGCGACCGCGCCGAGCGGGCGGGTGAAGGGCAGCGGCCGGGTCAGCTCCAGGGTCACCGTGGTCTGGCTGCCCACGATCAGATCCAGCTCCCCGTCCTCGGACAGCGTGACCAGCCGCCCCTGCGGATAGCGCCGGTCGACCCGGACCGAGGCCACCGCGTCCGCCGGGACGACGAGGTCGAACAGGGCCCCGTACCGGATCCGCAGCGAGCCGTCGGGCCGGACCACGTGCGGTCGCGTGACGCAGGCGGCGTGCAGGGCGAGCAGGATCAGGACCCCGTACACGTCCAGGACGAGCACCACCCGGTGGACGGCGGGCCAGGGGATGAGCACGGCCAGGGCGACCGTCTCGACCACCGACACGAAGACCATCCCGTACATCATGGCGGTCTGCGGCCCCGTGTACCCGGCGGCCACGTCCCCGGCCCGGACCCCGTGTTTGCGGCGCAGCGCCCACCGGCCGAGCGAGGCGGTAGCGCGCAGCTCGTGCCGCAGCAGCCTGCGCACCTGGACGGGCACGACCGTGTGCACGGCCTCCCGCCGGGCCTCGCGGGGCGCCGCCCCCCGGGCGCGGGCGGCGGCGTACAGCGAGCGCAGCACCCAGGCCTCCAGCAGGAGCACCCCGAGCACCAGCACCTCGGCCGCCGCCACCGCCCACGCGGGCAGCCGTACGCCCGCGACCAGGCAGCACACCAGCGCCAGTTCCCCCGGTATGACGGCCGCGGCCGTCATCCGCGCCACCCGCACCCCGCTCATCCCCGACCCCTCTCCATGAACGCCTCCATCACCCGGCGGACGACCTCCGCCTGCGCGGGCGCGAACTCGGCGAGCAGCGCCTCCTTGAACCCGGGCACCACCACGCCCTCGGCGGGGACCGCGGCGAACACCTCGTCGGGGACCGCCGCGACCAGCTCGGCCGCCAGGCCCGGGATCCGCGGATCGTCCGCGGCGGCGTCGGCGAGCTCGTCCAGCCGCTCGTACAGGGCCAGCACCGCCGGGTCGGCGGCCAGCGGGCCGAGGGCGGCGTAGAGCTCCTCGCCGCCGGCGCCCGTGGCGTCGAGCAGTGTCAGGTGCTCGCGGTCCTTCGCCGCGGACGGCGAACCGGTGGGCGGCGCCTGGGCGAGCAGCGCGGCGAGCCCTGGCGAGAGCGGCTCGGCCTCCCCGGGCGGGGCGGCCAGCAGCACCGCGAGGCGCCGCCGACGCTCGCCGATCTCGGCCTGCTGGCGGGCCAGGTCGGCGTCGAGCTCTTCGAGTACGTCGGCCAGTTCGCGCCCGGCGTCGTCCGCGAGCACGTCGCGCACCTCGTCCAGGCCGAGCCCGAGCTCGGTGAGCCGGCGCACGCGGGCCAGCAGGACGGCGTCGCGGACGCTGTAGGCCCGGTAGCCGTTGGGGCGCCGCTCCGGTTCCGGGAGCAGCCCGACATGGTGGTAGTGCCGGATCGCCCGGGTCGTGACCCCGACGAGCGCGGCGATCTCTCCGATCCGCATGCCCCCAGTAGAAACCCTGCCGCTGCGTCAAGGTCAAGCGGCGACGGCACAGCCGGTAACATGGTCGCCACGGCAGACGAGTCGGCCGGGCGGCCGCGTCGGGATCCTCGGATCCCGCCGAGGAACGTCCGGGCTCCACAGGGCAGGGTGGTGGGTAACGCCCACCCGGGGTGACCCGCGGGACAGTGCCACAGAAAACAGACCGCCGGAGGCTTCGGCCCCCGGTAAGGGTGAAACGGTGGTGTAAGAGACCACCAGCGCCTGAGGTGACTCAGGCGGCTAGGTAAACCCCACCCGGAGCAAGGTCAAGAGGATCCGTCCCCGGACGGGTCTGCGCGAACGCTCGAGGGCTGCCCGCCCGAGTTCGCGGGTAGACCGCACGAGGCCGGCGGCAACGCCGGTCCTAGATGGATGGCCGTCTCCCCGGCGACCGCGAGGTCACCGGGCGACAGAACCCGGCGTACAGGCCGGCTCGTCTGCCGCTCCGCCCCGTTCGGGGTGCCGCGAACACGAGAACCCCCCGCCCGACCGGGCGGGGGGTTCTGTGCGTGGTGCGTGCGGCGGCCTGCCCTGCCTAGCGCAGGTGCGACGTGTCGTTCAGCAGGCGGACCGAGGCGTTGCCGTCCGCGTAGTACGCCACCGCCGACAGCGAGGCCGCCGACAGCTCCATGCGGAACAGGGACTCCGGCGGGGCGCCCAGGGCGAGGCGGACCATGATCTTGACCGGGGTCACGTGCGTGACCAGCAGGACCGTGCTGCCCGCGTGCTCGGCGAGGAGCCGGTCGCGGGTCGCCGAGATCCGGCGGGTGGCGGTCGTGAAGCTCTCGCCGCCGCCCGTGGGGGCCGCCCGCGGGGAGTCCAGCCACGCCTGGAGGTCGTCGGGGAACCGCTCGCGCACCTCGGCGAAGGTCAGCCCCTCCCAGGCCCCGAAGTCCACCTCGCGCAGGCCCTCTTCGACCGTCACCGTCAGGCCGAGGCGGTCGGCGACGGCCTGGGCGGTCTCGCGGCAGCGGCGCAGCGGGGAGCTGATGACCGTCTGCACGGTGCCGCGGGCGGCCAGCGCCTCGGCGACGGCCGACGCCTGGCGCCGCCCCGCCGGGGACAGCTCGGGGTCGCTGCCCCCGCTGCCGGAGAAGCGCTTCTGCGGGGTGAGGGCGGTCTCGCCGTGGCGCAGCAGCACGAAGGTGGCGGGCGTGCCCATGTCGGGCCCCCAGCCGGTGCCGGTGGCGGGCCGGGGCAGGCCGGCCCCGGCCGGGGCGGCTTCGCCGGCCGCCGCACCGGTGACCGCTGCTGTCGCCGGGGCCGGGATCAGGCCCGGATCGGCGAACAGCGTGTCGGTGCCCGCCGGTTCGGCGGAGGCGGCGAGGCGGGCCGCACGCGCGTCCACGGCCTCGGAGGAGGAAGCGGAAGCCGAGGTCGAGCCCGGTCCGGCCGCCGGCGCCGTGACCCGCGTGCCCGGGGTGGAGGCGAGGGCGGCGCGGACCGCGGCCGCGCCCTTCGCCGCGTCGCCGGGAGGCCCGGCCGGGGCGGCGGCGCCGCGGTCGAGGGCGGCGGCGGACGCCGACGGCTCCCACTGCTTGCCGCGCTTGCCCGCGTCCATCGCCTCGTTGGCGAGCCGGTCCGCGTGCTTGTTCCGCTCGCGCGGGATCCACTCGTACGTCACCTGGGCGCGCGGCAGGATCTTCGCGGCCGCGGCGGCGAGCGGCTTCATGTCCGGGTGCTTGATCTTCCAGCGGCCGGACATCTGCTCGACGACCAGCTTGGAGTCCATCCGCACCAGCACCTGCGCGTCGGACGCCAGTTCACGGGCGGCCGTGAGCCCGGCGATCAGGCCCTTGTACTCCGCCACGTTGTTCGTGGCGACGCCGATGTACTCCGCGCGCTCGGCCAGCGTCTCGCCCGTCGCCGGGTCGAGGACGACCGCGCCGTAGCCGGCGGGCCCCGGGTTGCCCCGGGAGCCGCCGTCCGCCTCCACGACGAACCGGACAGACCTCTGCATCAGATGCCCGAGTCGGCCGTACGGACCAGGATGCGGCCGCAGTTCTCGTGGCGCACGACCTGGTCGCGGGCCGCGGCCTTGATCTCGTTGACCTCGGCCATGTCGAGCTCCAGGCGGCAGCCCTCGCAGCGGCGCTGGTACAGGCGCGCGGCGCCGACCCCGCCCTGCTTGACGCGGATCTTCTCGTAGAGGGCCATCAGGTCGGCGGGCATGGACGTGACGATGACCTCGCGGTCCTTGGTGACCTTGGCGGCCTCGGCGTCGAGCTCGCCGGTGGCCGCGTCGCGGCGCGCGGTGGCGTCGGTCAGCTTGGCCTCGAGCGCGGAGACGCTCCCGGTGAGGCCGGTGACCCGCTCCTGCGCGGCCTCCAGGCGCTCCATGACCTCCAGGACCACGTCCTCCAGGTCGCCCTGCCGCTTGGCGAGGGAGACGACCTCGCTCTGCAGGTTGGCCAGGTCCCGGGCCGAGATGCCCACGCCGGAGTCCAGGCGCTGCTGGTCGCGGGCGGCGCGCTGGCGCACCTGGTCCACGTCCTGCTCCGCCTTGGTCTGCTCGCGCGCGGCGTCGCTGGCCTGGGTCTGGGCGGCGACGAGCAGGTCGCGCTGCTGGCTGAGGTCCTTGGTCAGCGAGTCGACCTCGGCGTGCTCGGGCAGCGACTTGCGCTTGTGGGCGAGCTGAGACAGCCGCACGTCCAGGGCCTGGACGTCGAGAAGTCGGATCTGGTCGGCGGGCTCGGCGTTCAGTTGGGGGCTCCAGAGATAGAAGGGTGTGTGACGGACGGCGCGTGCGCCGTCCACGGGTCGGTGACCGTGCGCGAGACGTGGGTGCGCAGACCCCAGCCGTGGCGCTCGGAGATCGCGTCGAGCTGGGCCGCGGCCTGCTCGCACCAGGGCCACTCGGTGGCCCAGTGGGCGGCGTCGACGAGGGCGAGCGGGCTCTGCTCGCGGGCCTCGGAGACCGGGTGGTGGCGCAGGTCGGCGGTCAGGAAGACGTCCACGCCGGAGGCGCGGACCTGCTCGAAGAGGCTGTCGCCGGAGCCGCCGCTGACGGCGACGCGGCGGATCAGGGCGTCGGGGTCGCCGGCGACGCGGATGCCCTGGGCGGTCTGCGGCAGCCAGGCCGCGGCGCGGGCGGCGAACTCGCGCAGCGTCTCGGGGTGGTCCAGTTCGCAGATCCGGCCGAGGCCGCGGCGGCCCGCGGGGTCGGTGGGGTCGGGCACCAGGGGGCCGGTGATCCGCAGGTCCAGGGCGCCCGCGAGGGCGTCGGAGACCCCGGGGTCGGCGGTGTCGGCGTTGGTGTGGGCGACGTGCAGCGCGATGTCGTTCTTGATCAGCGTGTGCACGACCCGGCCCTTGAAGGTGCCGGCCTCGACGGTGGTGGTGCCGCGCAGGTAGAGCGGGTGGTGGGTGACGATCAGGTCGGCGCCGAGCTTGACGGCTTCGTCGGCGATCTCCTGCACGGGGTCCACGGCGAACAGCACCCGGGAGACCTCGGCTTCGGGGTCGCCGCAGACGGTGCCGACGGCGTCCCACTGCTCGGCCCGCGAGGGGGGCCAGAGAGCGTCCAGCGCGGCGATGACTTCAGAGAGACGGGGCACGGGGCAAGGCTACCGTCCGTGGCGCCCGCCCCATGGCCCGACCGCTCGCGGGCCGGCCCGGGGGCGCTCGAGGACTTCCGGGCCGCGGCCGTCGGGGGTGCCGGCCGGCTCCGCACCCGCCGCCCGCCCGGGGGGGGCGCGCCGCTCCCGCGCAGCACAATCCCGGGCGCGGCCCGCGGGGAACCGCCGCCCGGCCACCCGTACGTGTGAAGCGGGGTTGGTCGTGTTGTTCGGCAGGAAGTGCGAAAACTAGCTTCCTCACCGGAGGTGAAGCACGGATGACTGTCTGTGCCATCGAAACGACGCGCACGGCCCCGTTCACGATCGCCGCGGACGGCGCGTACGCCGCCCGGCTCGCCGGGGACGGCGACGCGCTCTACGCGGAGCGCTGGACCCTGGCCGGGCCCGAGGCGTACGCGGTGCCGCTGCCGCTCGCGCAGCCCGAGGAGGCCGACAGCGAGGTGCTGCCGCTGGCCGACGGGCGGGTGCTGATCCACCGCCGGGTGGCGGACCGGCACGCCTTCGCCCTGCTGTACCCGACGGGCGCCGCGGCGGGGCCGCGCACCGGCGAGCTCCAGCTGGGCGGGGTGGAGCGGGAGGAGGGCGTACGGGTCCGCCTGCTGCCGCCGTCCCCGGACGGGCGCGGCGCGTTCGCGCTGGCCGCGGGCGAGGGCGGGACCACGGTCTGGCAGGTGACCGGAGGCGCGTTCGGGCCGCAGCGCGTGGCCGAGGTCCCGGGCCGCTGCTCCGGCGGCGTCTGGCTGGACCGGACCGGCCGGCTGCTGGCCCTGGACCGCGAGCTGGACGGCACCACCAAGGCCGTGGCCGTGGACCTGGAGCGCGGCGGGGAGGTGTCCCCGCTGCTGCAGATCGCGGAGGACAGCGAGGACCGGCTGCTGCTGGCCGACCCCGACAGCGGGCTGCTGCTGATCCGCTCCGACGCTCCGGGCGAACCGCGCCTGGGCTGGGGGGTGCTGGGCAGCTCCCTGCCGGTCCGCTTCCCGGAGTGCCTGCGCCACCGGGACGCGACCCCGTTCGCGGTGCAGCCGGGGCAGGCGCTGATGCCGGAGACCTGCGGGGTGGCACTGCGGCTGCCCGAGGGCGACATCGGCCTGTGGCGCCCCGCCGACCGGCACGTCTTCCGGCTCGGGGCGCCCCGGGGCTGGCTGGGCGGTACGGGGCTGTGGAGCCCGGAGGGCCGCCTGCGTCTGCCGTACGCGACCCCGGACGTGCCCTGCGGGATCCTCGGGCTGAGCCTTCCGCCCGCCCCTCCCCCGCCGGTCCGCCTGGACCCCGCACCGCCGCCCGCGCCCCGTCCGGTACCGCTCCAGCAGGCGCCGCTCAGCCGTGCTTGAGGCCCAGCACCTCCGTCGCGGCGAAGGTCTCGTTCGCCGGGCGGGAGTCGTAGTGCGGGGTCAGGACCTCGTCGAGCTCCTCGTAGGAGAAGGCCTCCTTGGTCGTGTCGAACTTCGCGGCCACCTTGGGGCGTTCCATGACGGCCACGATCCCGCCGTGTACGACGAACAGCTGGCCGTTGGCCTTGGCCGAGGCGGGTGAGGCCAGGTAGCCGACGAGCGGGGAGACGTGCTCGGGGGCGAGGGCGTCCAGCTTGCCCTCCTCGGGGACCTGGAAGCCGGCGAAGACGTCCTCGGTCATCCGGGTGCGGGCGCGCGGGCAGATCGCGTTGGCCGTCACCCCGTACTTCGCGAGGGCCAGGGCGGTGGACGTGGTCAGGCCCACGATGCCGCCCTTGGCCGCCGCGTAGTTCGGCTGCCCGGCCGAGCCGCCGAGGAAGGCCTCGGAGGAGGTGTTGACGATCCGGCCGTAGACCGGGCCGCCCGCCGCCTTCGACCGCTCCCGCCAGTGCACGGACGCGAAGTGGGTGGTGTTGAAGTGGCCCTTGAGGTGGACCCGGATCACCGAGTCCCACTCCGCCTCCGACATGGAGAAGACCATCCGGTCGCGCAGGATGCCCGCGTTGTTGACCAGGATGTCGAGCTTGCCGAAGCTGGCGACGGCCAGCTCGACCAGCTCCCGCGCCTGCTCGAAGTCGGCCACGTCGCCCAGGTGCGCGACGGCCCGCCCGCCCGCGGCCCGGATCTCCGCGGCCACCTCCTGCGCCGGGGCGGCCGAGGCCTCCCCGGAGCCGTCCCGGCCGGGCTGCCCGAAGTCGTTGACGACCACGCTCGCGCCGAGCCGCGCGAGTTCGACCGCCTCGGCCCGGCCGAGCCCCCGCCCGGCGCCGGTGACGATGGCGCTGAGCCCCTCAAGTGGCAGTGACATCCGTACGGTTCCCCTCGGAATCGGTGGAACGGGTCAGATTTCGATGCAGGTGCGCAGGGCCGTGCCGGTGCGCATCTGGTCGAGCGCGTCGTTGATCTCGGCGAGCTGGACCCGGTGGGTGATCAGGCCCTCCAGGTCCACCCGGCCGGCCCGCCACAGCGCGATGGTGCGCTCGTAGGACCGCAGGACGTCGCCGCCCCCGTACATGGACGGGAGGATCTTCTTCTCGTCGAAGAACAGGGAGAACATGTCGATCTGGTAGGTGTCGTCCATGGCGCCCGCGCCGACGATGACCACGCTGCCGCCGCGCCGGGTCATCTTGTAGGCGGTCTGCGCGGTGGCGGACTTGCCGACGACCTCGAAGACGTAGTCGAAGCCCTCGCCGCCGGTGATCCGGTTCTTGGCGTCGTCGAAGGCGTCCGGCGCGACCGCCTCGGTGGCCCCGAACCGCAGGGCCGCGGCGCGCCGCGACTCCACCGGGTCGACGGCGATGATCTGCGCCGCGCCCTGGACCTTGGCGCCCTGGATGACGGATATGCCGACGCCGCCGCAGCCGATGACGGCGACCGAGGAACCGGCCTCCACCTTGGCCGTGTTGATGGCCGCGCCGAGGCCGGTGGTGACCCCGCAGCCGATGAGCGCGGCGATGTCGAAGGGCACGTCGTCGGGGATCGGCACGGCGCAGGAGGCGTCGACGACGAGCTCCTCGGCGAAGGTGCCGGTGGCGGCGAAGCCGAAGATGTCGCCGCCCGCGCGCCGGAAGTTGGGGGTGCCCGCGTTGACCAGGCTGGCCAGGCACAGGTGGCCCTGGCCGCGCTTGCAGGACGGACAGTGGCCGCACGGCGGCAGCCAGCAGACGAGGACCCGGTCGCCGATCCGGTGGCCGGTGACGCCGTCGCCGACGTCGGAGATCACTCCGGAGCCCTCGTGGCCGGGGATGAAGGGGGCGGGCTGCGGCAGGATGCCGCTCATCGCGGAGAGGTCGGAGTGGCACAGGCCGGTGGCCTTGATCCGGATCTTGACCTTGCCGGGGCCGAGGCCCACGGCCTCCATGTCGTCGACGACCTCGAGCTTGTCCTGGCCGATCTCGCTCTGCAGTGCTGCGCGCACGGTGCGGCTCCTTAGGTCCTTGCGGTCGCGTGCTTAGGAGTGTTCGACGACGGTGTCGGCGAGGACGGGCGCGTCGTCGCGGTCGGCGGCGCTCACGGCCACCAGGACACGGCCGGGCTCCTGCCACATCCGGATGCGCAGGGTCTCGCCGGGGAAGACGATCCCGGCGAAGCGCGTGCGGTAGGCGCGGACCCGGGAGACGTCCCCGCCGAGGGCCGTGTCGACGACGGCCTTGAGGGTCATCCCGTACGAGCACAGGCCGTGCAGGATCGGCCGGTCGAAGCCGGCCGTCTTGGCGAACTCGGGGTCGGCGTGCAGGGGGTTCCAGTCGCCCGAGAGCCGGTACAGCAGGGCCTGCTCCTCGCGGATGGTGCGCTCCTCGACCCGGTCGGGCGCCCGCTCGGGCAGTTCCTCGCGGACGGAGGGCCCGCGCTCGCCGCCGAACCCGCCCTCGCCGCGTACGAAGATCTGCGCGTCGCTGGTCCACAGCGGCCCGTCGGCGTCCGCGACCTCGGAGCGCAGCACGATCACGGCGGCCTTGCCCTTGTCGTAGACGGCGGCGACCTTGGAGCTGGAGGTGGCCCGGCCCTTGACGGGGATCGGCCGGTGCAGCTCGATGGAGTGGCCGCCGTGCAGGACGTGGGCGAGGTTGACCTCGATGCCGGGCTGGCCGAGGCCGCCGAGCATGGCCATGCCGGCGCCGGCGACGGTGGCGAAGCTGGGGAGGACGTGGAGCTTGGACTCCAGGGTGTAGCGCAGCTCGTCGGGGTCGGTGGCTCCCCGCTGCCCGTTGGAGGAGGTACCGGCGCCGAGGCCGAGGTGGTAGAGCTGGATGTCCTTGTGGTCCCAGCCGATGTCCCCCAGGCGGGGGTCTGCGGCGAGGGCCTTGGCGGCATCGATCGGCATGTGGATGCTGCTCCCTGTCGTGGAAACGGGGGCCTTGGAAGACCTCGGTGCGGCCGTCCGCACCGTCGGCCGCACCGAGGTCGTATGCGGGCCGGCCCGCGGGACGTTCTAGAACGCGTTCTAGGGCCGGTGAAGGAATGTATAACGCACGCCCCAGCACTTGGGAAGACTCCTGACTTCGCGTCAGATAGGCTGCCCCGGTGGACGAAATGCCCGTTGCGCACCGCCCTGCCCGATCCCTGCGCGTCCTGCTCCATCCGCCGAACCCGGCCCTGGCGCTCCAGCTCGGCCTGCAGCCCGACATCGAGGTCGTACGGGACATGACGGCCCGTCCGGCGGTGGCCCTGGTCGAGGACGCGGACGCCGTCGCCGCACTACTGGCGGACGACGCGGAATGCCGGGTCCTGGTCCTGGCCGGCTCGGCCCGGCCGGGCGCGCTGGACGCGGCGCTCGCGGCGGGCGCGGCCGGGCTGGTCCTGCGCGACGGCCCCGTCGAGGACCTGGCGGACGCCCTGCGGCGCGCTTCCCAGGGCGAGACGGTGATCGACCCGGCGCTGGCCGGGCCGTAGGGCGCGCGGCGCGGGGCGGGACCCGCGCCGCCAAAGGCCCCTCACGCCCCCGTCGGGGTGAAGGGGAACAGCGCGTCCGCCCCCGGCTGCACGATGCCGTAGCTGCTCTCCGGCACCTCGTTCCAGGCGCCGGGCAGATCACCGAGGGGCTCGGACACGATGAGCCGGGTCTCGTCGGAGATGTCCTTCAGGTACGTCAGGTCGGGGTGCAGCCTGCGCAGCGTCTCGACCCGGCTGCTGTAGAACAGCGACCGGGACTTGCGCTCGCTGGAGTAGCGGAAGGCCCACACGCGTTGGCCGTCGGTGACGGCGAGGGTCATCTGGAGCGGGAACTCCACCCCGTGCGCGCGGCCCGCCCGCTCCACCACGCCCGCCATCGCGGCGACGGCGGCCGGCGGGTCGTCCTCCAGGCCGAACGTGAGGGCCAGGTAGAACATCACCTCGGAGTCCGTCGTCCCCTCGATGTCGGCGAACAGGGCCGGATCGACGAGCAGGCACAGCTCGCGGCGCATGAGGTGGAACCCCGCGATGGCCCCGTTGTGCATGAACATCCAGCGTCCGTGCCGGAAGGGGTGCGAGTTCGTCTGCTGCACGGCCGTGCCGGTCGAGGCCCGGATGTGCGCGAAGAAGAGCGGGGAGCGCACGTGGTCCGCGATCTCCCGCAGGTTGCGGTTGTTCCACGCGGGGCCGATGTCCCGCAGCACGGCCGGGGTGTCGGTCTCCTCCGTCTCGGTGTACCACCCGACGCCGAAGCCGTCGCCGTTCGTCGTCTCCACACCCAGCTTCGAGTGCAGGCTCTGATCGATCAGCGAGTGCACGGGTTTGTACAGGATGGTGTCGAGCAACATCGGTGTTCCTGAATACGCGAGCCATCGGCACATGCGCCCTCACCTGCAGTCCCCTGGAGCCCGTGGACCCTGACCAGCCCCGCCCGCCCGCTCGCGCGTTCCCCGGCGCGGGCGACGCCGCAGGGCGTGGTCCGGCCCTCCCATTCTCGGCTCCTGCCCCGGGGCGCGCCACGCGAACGTGCCCGCCCCGCGGCACGCCTAGCGCCTCAGCAGCGTCACCACCGCGGCCCCGCCCAGCCCGATGTTGTGGGCGAGGCCCACGCCCGCGCCGGGGACCTGGCGGGGGCCGGCCTCCCCGCGCAGCTGCCACACCAGCTCCGCCGCCTGCGCGAGCCCCGTCGCGCCCAGCGGGTGGCCCTTGGAGATCAGGCCGCCCGAGGGGTTCACGACCCAGCGGCCGCCGTAGGTGGTGGCGCCGCTCTCGACGAGCTTGCCGGAGGCCCCGTCCTCGCACATGCCGAGCGCCTCGTAGGTCAGCAGCTCGTTGACCGAGAAGCAGTCGTGCAGCTCGATGACGTCCACGTCCTCGATGCCGAGCCCGGAGGCCTCGTACACCTGGCGGGCCGCGGCCGCGGTCATCGGCTTGCCGACGACGTCGATGCACGAGCCGGCGAAGCTGGCCGCCGTGTCCGTCGTCATCGACTGGGCGACGATCTCCACCGCCTTGTCGTGCAGCCCGTGCCGCACCACGAACCGCTCGGACACGACGAGCGCCGCCGCTGCCCCGTCCGACGTCGGCGAGCACTGGAGCTTCGTCAGCGGCGTGTGGATCTCCTTGGCCGCCAGGATCTCCTCCACCGAGTACACGTCCTGGAACTGCGCGTTCGGGTTGTTCGCCGAGTGCCGGTGGTTCTTCGCGCCGACCGCCGCGAGCTGCGCGGCCGTGGTGCCGTACCGCTCCATGTGCTCGCGCGCCGCGTTCCCGAAGATCTGCGCGGTGGGCGGGGACATCTCGAAGCCGTGCGCCGCCGCCATGATCCCGTAGTGCCGGGCCACCGGCGACGTCGTGAAGTCCCCGCCGTCGGCCCCGCCGCCCAGCGCTCCGCGCTTCATCTTCTCGAAGCCCAGTGCCAGCACGCAGTCGTTCAGCCCGCCCTCCACGAACTGCCGCGCCATCATCAGCGCCGTCGACCCGGTGGCGCAGTTGTTGTTCACGTTGTAGACCGGGACCCCGCTCAGCCCCAGCTCGTACGCCGCCCGCTGGCCGGCCGTGGACGCCTGGAAGCAGTAGCCCACCGGCACCTGCTCCACCAGCCCGTAGTCCACCCCGGCGTCCGCCAGCGCCGCCGTCCCCGCCTCCTTGGCCATGTCCCAGTACTGCCAGTCCCGCGACTCCGGCTTCTCGAACTTCGTCATGCCGACGCCCACGATGTACGACTTCATGCCCGACAACTCCTAGTCCCTGGGTAGGCCGAGCATCCGCTCGGCGACGACGTTGAGCTGGACCTGCGTGGTGCCCCCGGCGATGGTCAGGCAGCGGGACATGAGCATGCCGTGCACCGCCCGCTCCCCCGCCCCCTCCCGCACCGCGCCCGCCGGACCCAGCAGTTCGAGCGCGAGCTCGGCGGTCCGCTGCTGGTGCGGGGTCTGCACGAGTTTGCGTACGGAGGCACCCGCGCCCGGCTCCAGTCCCGACACCTGCTGGAGGGTGGTGCGCAGCCCGATGCAGGCCAGCGCGTGCGCCTCGGCGGCCAGCGCCCCGATCCGGGCCCGGTGGGCGCCGTCGAGCTCGCCCGAGCGGGCCAGCAGCGCCTCCAGGCCGGTGTCGAAGGTCATCTGGTCGGCCATGTGGACGCGCTCGTTGCCGAGGGTGTTGCGGGCGACCTTCCACCCGCCGTCGGCCGCCCCGACCAGCGCGTCCGCCGGGAGCACCACGTCGTCGAAGTACACCTCGTTGAAGAGGGCCTCGCCCGTGATCTCCTTCAGCGGCCGGACATCGATACCGGGCGTGCGCTTCATGTCGACGACGAAGTAGCCGAGCCCCTTGTGCTTGGGCGCGGCCGGGTCCGTCCGGGCCAGCAGGATCCCGAAATCGGCGCTGTGCGCGGAACTCGTCCACACCTTCTGCCCGTTGACCCTCCAGGAGCCGTCCTGCCCGCGCTCGGCCCGCGTCCGCAGCGAGGCCAGGTCGGAGCCCGCCCCCGGCTCGGAGAAGAGCTGGCACCAGGTCACGTCCCCGCGCAGCGTCGGCAGGACGTAGGCCTCGCGCTGCGCGTCCGTCCCGTAGGCGAGCAGCGAGGGCACCACCCAGGTGGCGATGCCGAGGTCGGCGAGCTTGACCCCGGCCGCGCGCAGCTCCTGCTGGACGACGAGCTGCTCGACGGGCCCCGCGCCCAGGCCGTACGGGGGCGGCAGGTAGGGGGCCGCATAGCCGGTGGGGGCCAGGATCCGCCGGGCGGCCGCCGGGTCGAGCCCGCGCGCGTCCTCGATGGCGGCCCGTGCCCGCGCCCGGTGGGTCTCGGCTTCGCGCCGGCTCTCCTCGGGCAGCCGCAGCCGCAGCTCCCGCCGGGCGCCCGCCGCCGCGAGCCGCACGGCCCGTACCCGGTGCCCGTCGCCCGGCCCGAGGAGCTGGCGGGCGACCAGGGCCCGGCGCAGGAAGACGTGGGCATCGTGCTCCCAGGTGAACCCGATCCCGCCGAGCACCTGGATGCAGTCCTTGGCGCAGGAGTACGCGGCGTCCAGCGCGGTCCCGGCGGCCAGCGCCGCGACGAGCGAGCGCACCTCCGCCGGCTCGTCCATCGCCCGCGCCGCGTCCCAGGCCAGCGCCCTGGCCTGCTCCAGGCGCACCAGCATGTCGGCGCACAGGTGTTTGACGCCCTGGAACTGCCCGATGGGCCGGCCGAACTGCTCGCGCACCTTGGCGTACTCGGCGGCCGTGTGCAGCGCCCAGGCGGCGGTGCCGCAGGCGTCGGCGGCGAAGAGGGCGCAGGCCAGGTCCCGCACCAGGGCCGCGTCCAGTTCCAGCACCCTGCCCGGCGGGGCGGTGACCCCGCGGGCGTGCACCTCGGCGGTGGGCCGGGTCGGGTCGGCGCTCTCGTGCGTACGGATGTCCAGCGCGGCGGCGTCCACGGCGAACCAGCGGGTGCCGTGCGCGGCCTCGGCGGCGAGCAGCACCACGTCGGCCTCGCCCGCGCCGAGCACCGGGGGCGCGGCGCCGTCGAGCAGGTACCCGCCGCCCTCGACGGCGACGGCGGTCAGGGTCCCGGGGCCGAGGGCGACCGCCCCGACCCGGCCGTCGAGCGGCTCGGCCCCGGCCCGCTCCAGCAGGACGGAGGCCAGCGCGCTCGGCAGGTACGCCCCGGGCAGCGCCGCCCGGGCGGCCTCCTCGACGACGACCGCCAGGTCGAGGAGGGTACCGCCCTCCAGGTGCGGCTCCAGCAGCCCCTGCGCGCCCATCGCGTCCCAGTAGGCGGGCCGCGCCCCGGTCTGCGGCGGGGTGTCCAGGAACTTGCGCACCTCCTCGGGCGGGACGGTCCGCGCCACCCATCCGCGCACCGCCTCGGCCAACTCCCGCTGCTCTTGCGTGATTCCGATGCCCATGCGCGGCAGACTAGAACACGTTCCAATCTGACGGAAGGTCAGAAGGCGGCCCGGATCGACTTCCGGACCGGCGCCGCCCGCCGGCGGGGTCCGCCCTCAGGGGGTCGGCCGGCTGCGGATACCGTGCGGGCATGGCACTGGCGACGAAACAGCGGATCCTGTACCGGCAGAGCAGCGGGTTCTGGCGGATGACGGCGAAGTGGGCCCTGTTCTTCGGGGCCCTCTACCTGCTGGACGGCGGGCTGCTCCGGTCCTGGGGCGACGCCCTGGTCCTGCCGATGATCGGCATCCTGCTGTGGGGGACGTTCGGGATCGGCGTCGTCTGGTACGCGAGGAAGGACCAGCAGGTCACCCTCACGACGCGGGAACTGCGCGTACGGCGCAGGCGGCTGTCCATGGAGCAGGTCAACCTGTTGCACGTGGCACGGCTGTGGCTGGAGGGCCGCTCGACCGCGGACGACCAGCCGGTGGCGCAGTGGCCGCGGCGCGACCGGGTGATGTGGGTGCCGCTCCGGGACGGCCGGGCCTTCGGCGTGGAGTTCCGCGACCCGGCCGCGTTCGCCGAGGTCTTCGGCGCCTTCGCGGTCGCGGAGTGCGGGGGGCCGGAAGCCGTCCGCGCCAGGGCCGCGGCGGAGACCTATCCGGAGCCGCGCCCGATGCGGGCCCGGTCCGCCGCCGCCGGCGGAACGCCGGACCTGCTGGACCTCTTCGACTGAGAGACGGGTCAGGCCCTGGGCACCGCCGCGAGCGCCGCCTTGGCGACCTCCTTGGCCTTGGCCTCGCACCCTCCGGGCCGGTACAGGCCCACCCACACCACGAGGTTGCCGTGCCGGACGGAGAGCGCGCAGGTCCACTCGGTGCCGGTGGACTGCCAGTACGCCCCGTCGCCGAACCCCAGGTTGTTCACGCGCGTCCCCCGGGCCGCCTCCTGGGCGAAGCCGCTCTGCTGGAGCCTGGCGTTGGAGACGTCGTCACCGCCGTGCCTGACGTCCCACCGGACCAGCGCGATCCGCCGGCCGGCCACGTGGTCGTACCAGGAGCACGCCGTCTGCGCCTGCCGGCCGTTCGCGCTGCGGTAGTCCTCCGTCGACTCCCGCCCGGCCAGCGCGATGCGCCCGGTCGCCTCCGGGCAGGCCGGTGCGGCGGCGTACGCGGCGGGAGAGCCGGCCGCGTCCCAGTCCATGGCGTACACGCCCACGCCGAGGCCCGACGCGGCGAGCGCCCCGGCGGCCGACAGGGCCACGGTGCGCTGCCGCAGCCGCGGCGCCCGGCGCTGCGGCACGGTCGGCCGGGGCGGGACGCCCGGCGTACCCTCGGCCGCCGGCTCGGGCTCCGGCTCGGCCCGGACCTCCGGCTCCGGCCCGGGCGGCGCCGTGATCGCGTCCGCCGGTCCGCCGGCGAGCAGCCGGTCGATGTCCTCCCGCTGCGCGGCCAGCATCCGGTACACGGCGGCAGGCCACGGCCGGCCCGCCGGAGCGACCGGCCCGAGGAGTTCCAGCAGCTGCGCCGGGGTCGGCCGCGCGGCAGGATCCTTGGCCAGGCACCGCTCCACGATCCCGCGCAGCCCGGCGGGCACGGCGCTGAGGTCGGGCTCGGAATGCACGACGTCGTAGAGCGTCCGGAGGGTCGAGGCCCCGGCGAAGGGGCTGCTGCCCGTCACCGCCATGACCAGCACCGACCCGAGCGAGAACACATCGCTCGCCGGGGTCGGCGGCTTGCTCTCGGCCTGCTCGGGCGACATGAACGCGGGCGAACCGATCACCCAGCCGGTGCGTGTCAGCCCGGTCTCGCCCTCCGACACGCCCTTGGTGGCCCGCGCGATCCCGAAGTCGATGACGCGCACCCCGTCCTCGGTGAGGAGCACGTTGTCGGGCTTGAGGTCCCGGTGGACCAGCCCCGCCCGGTGGATCTCCGCCAGGGCCGAGGCCAGCCCTGCCGCGAGCCGGTGGACGGCGGCCCCGTCCAACACCCCGCCCTCCTTGACCACCGCCCCCAGGGAGGGCCCCGCCACGAACACCGAGGCCAGCCACGGCGTCACAGCGTCCGGATCGGCGTCCATCACGGCTGCCGTATAGGCCCCGGAGACCTTGCGCGAGGCGGCCACCTCACGCCGGAACCGAGCCCGGAACCCCTCGTCGTCGGCGAAGTGCGCGAGCACCTGCTTGACGGCCACGAGCCGCCCGTCGGGCCCCGCGCACAACAGCACCCGCCCCATACCGCCCTGCCCGAGCACCGCGACGCACCGGAACGGGCCCGCGTGCGCGGGGTCGCCCGACCCCAAGGCCCTCATGCAGACAGGCCCCCGACGAAGGCCCGGAAGGCGACCGCCCCGACGGTGAAGACGGGGCCGTCGGGGTTCTTGGAGTCCCGGACGGCGACGAGGCGGGGGGTGGCCGCCACCTCGACACACTGGCCGCCTGTGTCCCCGCTGTACGAGGACTTCTGCCAGGCGGCGCCGTCGAGGGGGGCGCACTCGACGCAGTCGCCGCCGGTGTTGCCGCTGAAGCTGGACTTACGCCACCGCGCGCCGGTCAGGTCCTGGCTGGTGCCCATATCGCTCCTCCATTACGCGGACGATCAATGCGGCCGAGTCCTCTACCGAGAGGGCAGCAGCCTGCAAGAGAGCGTAACGAAGGGCGGCCTCCTTGACCGCTCCAGGGTTGGCCGTCATGTGGCCGGAGACGAGGTCCTCTGTGTAGACGAGATCAGGGTCGTCCTCGAACCGAAGGGTGTTGAACGACCCAATGAGGCTGGCGTGTTCGCCTGCTGCGAAGGGAAGCACCTGGATCCTGACCCAACGCCTGTCTCGGAAACTCAACAAGTGGGCAAGTTGGTTCCGCATGACACCCGCGCCACCGATCGGCCGGTAGAGCGCGGCCTCATCCAGGACCACCCACACCATGGGAGGACGCTCCCGGCTCAGGATCCGATGACGCTCCATCCGAGCCGCAACCAACTCGTCAAGTCGGTCCGGCAGACCTGAAGCCAGTACGGCCCGCGCGTATGCCTCCGTCTGCAACAGCCCGTAGACCATCTGCGCTTGGTACGTCGAGATATAGGCCGCCTTCGCCTCCATCTCCGCATACGCTTGGAACCAACCCGGCAGCTGACTCCTCAGCACCAGGCCCACCAGTCGGGAGAACACACCACCGGTGCCCAGCGCGGCGTCCACCCGTTCCGAGAAGTCCCGTGTCGGGACCTTCCTGGCCGTCTCGATCTGCCCGATGAGCGAGGCCGTACAGAAGATGATGTCGCCCAGCTGGCCCTGCTTGAGCCGCGCGTCCTCCCTGAGGCGGCGCAGTTCCGCGCCGTAGTAGTCCAGCGGCGAGGCGCTGGGGTCCAGATCACGGATGTTGACCATGAGGCGGTCACCCCCAAGTTCACACGGTGCGGCGTTCGTTTCAGCCCGTAGCCGAGCGTAACCACGGCGTCTCACTCTGGTGACATGAATCACGCAACTGACGCCTCAGCGGCGGACATTGGCGGCAGCTACCGGATGGGCTTCACCGTCGGTGAGCACTCGGCCCGGCACATGCGGCGGATCCTGCGGAGCTTCCTGGAACGCTGGGAGCTCGCCGAGATGGCCGAGGACGCCGAGCTCGCGCTGACCGAGCTGGTCGCCAACGTCGTCCGCCACGTCCCCGGACGCCGGTGCACCGTGCTGATCCTGCGCCGGCCGGAAGGGCTGCGGGTCGAGGTGGCGGACGCGGACTCCCGCCCGCCGCACCCGGTACACGTCGGCGACGCCCTCGCCGAGGGCGGGCGGGGGCTGCTGCTGGTCGAGGCGGTCACCGACCGCTGGGGCACGCTGGCGCAGGAGCCCGGCAAGACGGTGTGGTTCGAGTGCGACGCGAAACACCCTCGCCGCGTACAACCATGAGTCGGCACGGCCGGTCTACCCAGCGATCTCCCTGCTGATCCGAAGGACCCTGCATGCGACCGAAGTTGCGCACCGCCCTCGCCGCCCTCACCGTGGCCGCCGCCGTCGGCGGCGGCGGCCTGCTCCTGCCGGCGGGGACGGCGGCGGCCGCACCGGGGCCCGCGCCCGCGCCGAAGGCCGACTTCAACGGCGACGGGTTCGCCGACGTCGTCGTGGGCACGCCGTACGCGCACGTCGGCGGGGTGAAGGGGGCGGGCCAGGCGGTCGTGCTCTTCGGGTCCGCCACCGGGGTCGCGGCGGCCGAGCGGCAGGTCCTCGCCCAGGGCGTGTCCGGGATACCCGACGCCCCGGAGGCCCATGACGGCTTCGGCGGCGTCTCCGTGGCCGGTGACTTCGACGGCGACGGCTTCTTCGACCTGGCCGTGACGGCGCACGGAGAGAACGCCCAGGCGGGGCTGCTCACCGTCGTGTGGGGGTCCAAGGAGGGCCTGACCGGTGCGGTCACGCTCGACGACCCCGACAAGCTCGCCAGTCCCACCCTGCAGAACCGGCGGACGTGGGGCGGAAAGCTCGCCGCGGGCGACTTCGACGGGGACGGCAGGGACGAGCTCGTCGTGGCCGCGTCGACCGACGCGACGGCGGACGGCGTGCTCTACACGTTCAGGAACATCACCCGGTCCGGCCCGCGGGCCGCGCCCGCGAGGACCCAGCTGGGCTTCCGCCTCACGCAGTACCTGGAAGGCATCGCGAGCGGGGACGTCAACGGCGACGGGCGCGACGACCTGGTACTGGCGGGCGTGGTGTCCAGCCTGAACCACTACGTGCCCGGCAGCCCCGCCGGCCTCCTCCCCGACGCCGCGAAGCCCCTCGGGGCCGGCCACGAGGAGGCCGTCGGGGACATCAACGGCGACGGCTACGGCGACGTCGTCATCGGTGACAGGTCGGGGGGCAAGGGCGGCCGGATCCTCGTCGCCTACGGCTCGGCCGCCGGGCCGTCCGCCACCCCGGTCGTCATCGACCAGAACACGCCCGGAGTGCCCGGCGCGAGCGAGCAGGGCGACGACTTCGGCGTGTCCGTCGCGTTCGGCGACGTCGACGGCGACGGGTACCAGGACCTGGCGGTCGGGTCCCACGGGGAGTCCCTCGACCCGGTACCGCTCGCCGGCGGGGTGCACGTGTTCCGGGGGTCGGCGGCCGGGCTGGTCACGGGCACCGGCGTGCAGGCGGTCAACCGCACCTCGGCCGGGGTGCCGGGGGATGCGCGGCGGGCCGAGCAGTTCGGCATCGAGGTCCTGCTGACGGACGCGAACGAGGACGGCAGGGCGGACCTGGTCGTCGGGGCCTCCGACGCGGACGGGGTCAACAGCGGCTCGGTCACCTACCTGCCGTCCAACGGCGCGAAGGTCGGCGCTCCCGGCGCCCGTCTGATCCTGCCCGCGCAGGCCGGCCTGACCGCGACCCCGGGACTCGCCTTCGGCGCCCACTTCGCCCGCTGACGGGTGCCCCGGCATGGACCACTACTCGGCGGTAGGGCACCATGGGCCGCCACACGGGACCCACCCGCCAGCCCGCCACGCACTCACCGCCGGAGGAACCATGCCCACCCCCAAGCCGGAGACCCTCGCCGCCTTCGAGGCGGCCAAGGGGTTCATGCCCGTACGGGAGGGGCTCGCGCTGTACGAGGCCGCGGTCGCGGCCGGGGCGCTCGGGCTGCCGCTGCTGGAGGTCGGCACGTACTGCGGGCGCTCGACGATCCTGCTGGCCGACGCGGCCCGCGAGGCCGGGGTCTCGGCGATCACCGTCGACCACCACCGGGGCAGCGAGGAGCAGCAGCCCGGCTGGGAGTACCACGACCCGACGGTCGTGGACCCGGAGGTCGGCCTGATGGACACCCTGCCGACCTTCCGGCGCACCCTGCACCGGGCCGGTCTCGAGGACCACGTGATCGCGATCGTCGGCCGTTCCCCGCAGGTCGCGGCGGCCTGGGGCGGGCCGCTCGGCTTCGTCTTCATCGACGGCGGCCACACCGACGAGCACGCGGCCGGGGACTACGAGGGCTGGACCCCGCACCTGGCCGTGGGCGGGACGCTCGTCATCCACGACGTCTTCCCGGACCCGGCCGACGGGGGCCAGGCCCCGTACCGCATCTACCTGCGCGCGCTGGCCTCGGGAGCCTTCGAGGAGACCTCGGCGACGGACTCCTTGCGCGTCCTCCGCCGCCGCTAGCCCTCCCGGGCGGGGTCGGGTCGGGGTGCGGCAAGGCCGCCCCGAACGCCAAGCCCCGGTCCCCACCTGACCCGGGGGTAGCTCGAGCCCGCTCCGACCGGCGGCCCGATCCCCCACCTGCCCGGGTCGGGGGTGCTCCGGAGTGCCTCCTCGGCTCGCGCACCAACCCCCGGCTACGCAAACACGCCCCAGGTCGCGCGCTCGTCCGGCGGGGACCCTCCTACACGCCCCCACCCCACGCCCGACTCCGGCCGGGCAGTCCCGATCCCCCCACCTGCCCGGGTCGGGGGGGTGCTCCGGCGCCGCTCCGGAGTCCCTCCTCGGCTCGCGCACCAACCCTCGGCTACGCAAGCACGACCCAGGTCGCGCGCTCGTCCTGCGGGGACCCTCCTGCACGCCCCCACCCCACGCCCGGCTCCGGACGGGCAGTCCCGATCCCCTCGCCTGCCCGGGTCGGGGGGTGGGGCGGCGCCGCTCCGGAGTGTCTCCTCGGCTCGCGCACGAAGCCCCGGCTACGCAGGTGCGGCTCTGGTTGCGCGCTCGTCCTGCGGGGACCCTCCTGCAC
>NZ_JBEZLV010000049.1:0-36316 GCF_040652335.1 Streptomyces sp. NPDC048270 | reverse complement strand
GTGCAGGAGGGTCCCCGCAGGACGAGCGCGCAACCAGAGCCGCACCTGCGTAGCCGGGGCTTCGTGCGCGAGCCGAGGAGACACTCCGGAGCGGCCCCGGCCCACCCCCCGACCCGGGCAGACGAGGGGATCGGGACTGCCCGTCCGAAGTCAGGCGTGGGGTGGGGACGTGCAGGAGGGTCCCCGCAGGACGAGCGCGCGACCTGGGCCGTGCTTGCGTAGCCGGGGCTTCGTGCGCGAGCCGAGGAGACACTCCGGAGCGGCGCCGCCCCACCCCCCGACCCGGGCAGGCAAGGGGATCGGGACTGCCCGTCCGAAGTCAGGCGTGGGGTGGGGACGTGCAGGAGGGTCCCCGCAGGACGAGCGCGCGACCTGGGCCGTGCTTGCGTAGCCGGGGCTTGGTGCGCGAGCCGAGGAGACACTCCGGAGGGGCCCCGGCCCACCCCCCGACACGGGTGGGTGAGGGGATCGGGACTGCCCGTCCGGAGTCAGGCGTGGGGTGGGGCGTGCAGGAGGGGGCCCCGCAGGACGAGTGCGCGACCTGGGTCGTGCTTGCGTAGCCGGGGGTTGGTGCGCGAGCCGAGGAGACACTCCGGAGCGGCCCCGGCCCAACCCCCGACCCGGGCAGGTCGGGGATCGGCTTTCCGGTAGGAGCGGGCTCGACCCGGGTGGGTGGGGGGGTCCGGGGTCAGCGGTCGGCGCGGCCCCGCCCCCCTGCTAGGCCCCCCGCAGGGGACACGGCAGGGGGTCGTCCGAGGTTGCCGGGCGGCCTTCGGACAGCCAGAAGAGGTAGTGGCCCAGGTCTTCCGCCAGGCCTCCGTCGATGTACGCGACGTACTCACGGGCCCCGCCGGCCGCCTCCCGTTCCTCCGCCCGGCTCGAGACCGACCACGTACGGTCCAGCGCCGCGGCCCACTCCCGGACCCGGCCCCGCTCCCGCCACCAGTCGCGGACGAGCTCCGGGGTCCAGTGGTCGTCACCGTCGCAGGCGTACCCCACCATCGGGTCCTGCGCGACCGCGCCCAGCAGCGCCAGCGCCTGCGCCGCGTCACGGGGCTGCCGGTAGACGAACTCGGCGCCCCACTCGTCCTCGTAGAGCACGTGCGCGGGGGCGATCAGCCGGCCCATCCAGCAGCTGTCGGTCCCCGCCCCGTAGAACGGCCCCGGCACGTTGCGCCAGTCGCGTTCCGCCCAGCGTTCGGGGCGCTTGTTCCACCATTCGCCGCGGAATTCCGGGGAGGGCAGCCACGTGCCGCCGTCCGGCGCGGGCAGCGGCCCGCTCTCCGCGGCCCGGACGGATGGCAGGGGGTCCCAGTAGCTCATGGTCGACAGCCTGTCACACGGCCGGGACGCAGCGGCCTTCCTCGGTGCGGTACTGCCACTTCGCCCCGTCCTCGACGAGCTCCCGCACCGCGCGGACGAAGCGCTCCACGTGCTCGTCGGGGGTGCCGGCGCCGAAGCTGACGCGGATCGCGTTCAGCGAGCGCTCCCCCGGGGCCGCCTCCGGCGCTCCGCACTCGCCCTGCGCCTGCGGCTCGCTGCCCAGCAGGGTGCGGACCAGCGGGTGGGCGCAGAACAGGCCGTCGCGGACGCCGATGCCGTACTCGGCGGACAGGGCGGCCGCGAAGTGGGAGCTGTTCCAGCCGTCCACCACGAAGGAGATGACGCCGACCCGCGGGGCGTCGTCGCCGAAGAGCGAGAGGACCCGGACCGCCGGGACATCGGCCAGCCCCTCGCGGACCTTGGCGATGAGGTGGCGCTCGCGGGCCACGAGGGCGTCGAACCCGGCTTCCTGCAGGGCGCGGCAGGCCGAGGCGATGGAGTAGACGCCGATGACGTTCGGGGAGCCGGCCTCGTGGCGGGCGGCCGTGGTGTGCCACTCGACGTCCACACCGCCGTCCGCCCGCCGGGCGACCTTGCGGGAGGCGCCGCCGCCCGCGAGGTACGGCTCGGCCTCCTGGAGCCAGTCCGCGCGCCCGGCGAGCACGCCCGAGCCGAAGGGGGCGTACAGCTTGTGCCCGGAGAAGGCGACCCAGTCCACGTCCAGGTCCCGGACCGAGACGGGGTGGTGCGGGGCGAGCTGGGCGGCGTCCAGGACGATCCGCGCGCCGTGGGCGTGCGCGGCCGCGGCGAGCTCCTTGACCGGCCACAGCTCACCGGTGACGTTGGACGCGCCGGTGACACAGACCAGCGCCGGGCCGTACGGCTCGCGGTCGGCGAGCGCCCGCTCCAGCGTGGCGACGGCCTCGTCCGGGGTGCGGGGCGCGTTGAGGTAGGTGACCTGCGCGTCCGTCCACGGCAGGAGCGAGGCGTGGTGCTCGGTCTCGAAGACGAAGACCTGGCAGCCGGCCGGGAGGACGGCCGCGAGCAGGTTGAGGGAGTCGGTGGTGGACCGGGTGAAGACCACCTGGTCGGCGGGGCGGCAGTCGAGGAACTCAGCGACCGTGGCCCGGCTCTGCTCGAAGAGGTCGGTGGAGAGCTGCGAGAGGTAGCCGGCGCCGCGGTGGACGCTGCCGTAGTACGGGGCGTACGCGGCCACGTCGTCCCAGACCCGCTGGAGCGCCGGGGCGCTGGCCGCGTAGTCGAGGGCCGCGTAGGTGACCTCGCCGCCGGTGACGAGCGGGACGGTGACGTCCCGGCCGAGGACCGCCAGCGGCTCGGCACAGGCGGGGTTCTCGGCGGAGGCGGAAGCGGAGGCGGAGGCGGAGGCGACGGAGGTGGCGACGGCGGCGTTCAGGGATGCGGACATGGCGGAATCTCCCGGCAGGCAGGGGTGAATGGCTTCGGTGTGCCCGTACGCGGCTACGGCGCGGCGCCGTGCTCAGGGGTACGGGAAGTCCTCGGAACCGGACGGGGGTACGCGGAAGCAGCCCTGGTCCGAGGGTGGAAGAGGGGCGGAGTCGCCCTATCGCATTCGCTTGCTCACGGAAAACGCTCCTCGAGAGACCAGGACCCCTGGTGTCGAGGGATCCGCGCTTGCCGTAGACCTCGCTGCCTACGGCCTGGTCATCACCCGGGGCACCCCGCCACGGAAGGAGGGTTGCCGGACAGCAAGCCGGGGCCTAAACGCTGTCACTCGTGACCTGGTCAGCATCCTGCCACAAGATCCCCCGCGCGCAAGACCCCGGTCCACGATGCGGACCGGGGCCGTGGCCGAAAACGCGCGGCGGTGGCTCAGGCGTTGCTGGCGGCCACCCACCGCTCGAGCGCCGCGCGGGCCGCGCCCGAGTCGATCGACTCCGCCGCCCGGGCGATGCCCGCCGCGATCTGCTCCTCCAGCGTGCCCGTGCCCGGGTCCAGCGCGACCAGGGCCGCCGCCGAGTTCAGCAGGACCGCCTCGCGGACCGGGCCGGTCTCGCCGGCCAGCAGACGGCGGGCGACGTCGGCGTTGAACGAGGCGTCGGCGCCGCGCAGCGCCGACACGTCGACCAGCGGGATCCCGACGTCCCGGGGGTCGAAGGGCTGCTCGGAGACCTTGCCGTCGCGGACCCACCACACCCGCGAGGTGGCCGTGGTGGTCAGCTCGTCCAGCCCGTCGTCGCCGCGGAAGACGAGCGCGGAGGAGCCGCGCTCGGCGAGCACGCCGGCCACGATCGGAGCCACCCGGGGGTCCGCGACGCCCGTGGCCTGTGCGCGGACCTGTGCGGGGTTGGTCAGCGGGCCCAGGAAGTTGAAGGTGGTGCGGATGCCCAGCTCCTTGCGGGCCGCGGCGACGTGCCGCAGCGCCGGGTGGAACTTCACGGCGAAGCAGAAGGTGATGCCGGCTTCCTCGACGACCTGCGCCACCCGGGCGGGGGTGAGGTCCAGGTTGACGCCGAGCTTCTCCAGCACGTCCGAGGAGCCGCTCGCGGAGGACGCGGCCCGGTTGCCGTGCTTGACCACCTTGGCGCCCGTACCGGCCACGACGATCGCCGACATGGTGGAGATGTTCACCGTCTTGGCCCCGTCGCCGCCGGTGCCGACGATGTCCACCGTCCGGCCGGGCACCTCGATGAGGTTGGCGTGCGCGTACATGGCCCGGACCAGGCCGTTGATCTCGGCGACCGTCTCCCCCTTGGCCCGCAGCGCGACCACGAAGCCGGCGATCTGGGCGTCGGTGGCCTCCCCGCGCATGATCCGGTCCATGGCCCAGGCGGTGTCCTCGGCACTCAGGTCCCGGCCGCTGAGCAGGGCGTCGAGAACGCCCGGCCAGCCGCGGGCCGCCACGCTGTCGCCGCCTGCCGGGGTCGCAACGTTCATGGTCCGCTCCTGCTGTCGTGGCCCGCCGGTGCGGGGGCCCACGTCGAATGGGAAGGGCTTCAGCCTATCCAGCCCCGGGGACGGCGAAGAGCCCCGTCCAGACACTGGACGGGGCTCTCGCCGTGGCGACACCGGGACTGACCGGAACCAGTCCCTCAAACGGGATCAGTGGTGGCCGTGGCCGCTCTGGATCTCCTTGTACTCCTCCACCGTGGGCTTCGGAATCTGGTTGTTCTCGGCGTAGAAGCCCTTGCTGAGCTTCGCGCGCAGCTTCTCGCTGAGCCTCACCTTGCGCTCGACGCCGTTCTCGTCGACCGTCGGGCCGACCTCGATCGGCTGGTACTGCGTGTACGAGGTGAGCGTGTGCAGCTTGTCCTGCGAGAGCGGCTCGTGGACCTCGACGAACTCACCGTGCGGCAGGCGCTTGATGATGCCGGTCTCGCGACCGTGCAGCACCTTGTCCCGGTCCCGGCGCTGGAGGCCGAGGCAGATCCGCTTGGTGGCGATGAAGGCGAGGACCGGGACGACGAAGAAGCCGATCCGGACGAACCAGGTGATCGAGTTGATCGAGAGGTGGAAGTACTGCGCGAACATGTCGTTTCCACCGCCGATCAGCAGGACGATGTACTCCGCGATCCAGGCGACACCGAAGGCCGTACGGGTCGGGACGTTGCGCGGGCGGTCCAGCAGGTGGTGCTCGCGCTTGTCACCGGTGACCCAGGACTCGATGAACGGCCAGACGGCGATCGAGCACAGCACCAGCGGGAAGAGCAGCAGCGGGATGAACACGCCCAGGACGAGCGTGTGGCCCCACAGGTTGATCTCCCAGCCGGGCATGGCACGGATCAGGCCTTCCGGCATACCCATGTACCAGTCGGGCTGCGCACCGGTGGACACGTGGTCCGGGCGGTACGGGCCGAGTGCCCAGATCGGGTTGATCGTGGCGATCGCCGCGATGGCCGAGATGACACCGAAGACCAGGAAGAAGAAGCCTCCGGCCTTGGCCATGTAGACCGGCAGCAGCGGCATGCCGACGACGTTGTTGTTCGTCTTGCCGGGGCCGGGGAACTGGGTGTGCTTGTGGTAGAAGACCAGGATCAGGTGGGCCACCAGCAGGCCCATCATGATGCCGGGCAGCAGCAGGATGTGCACCGAGTAGAACCGCGCGACGAAGTCGCCGCCCGGGAACTCCCCGCCGAACAGGAACATCGACAGGTACGTGCCGACGACCGGGACGGACAGGATGGCGCCCTGCATGAAGCGGACACCGGTACCCGACAGCAGGTCGTCCGGCAGCGAGTAACCGGTGAAACCGGTGAACATGCCGAGGAACAGCAGCAGGAAGCCGAAGATCCAGTTGACCTCGCGCGGCTTGCGGAACGCGCCGGTGAAGAAGACGCGCATCATGTGCACGATCATCGCCGCGACGAAGATCAGCGCGGCCCAGTGGTGGATCTGGCGGATCAGCAGGCCGCCGCGGACGTCGAAGCTGATGTCCAGGGTCGAGGCGAAGGCCTCGGACATCATGACGCCCTGCATGGGCACGTACGAGCCGTGGTAGACGACCTCGTTCATGCTCGGGTGGAAGAACAGCGTCAGGTACACACCCGTGAGGATGATGATGATGAAGCTGTAGAGGCAGATCTCACCCAGCATGAAGGACCAGTGGTCCGGGAAGATCTTGCGCATGTTGGCCTTGGCCAGGCCGTAGATGCCCAGGCGGCCGTCCGCCCAGTCGGCCACGCGCTCGCCGGCGGGCGCTTTGCGCGCCTTGGTGTCAGTGGTCGCAGTGCTCATCCGCGCTCCCAGAATGCAGGACCGACGGGCTCTTCGAAGTCGCCGAGCGCTTCGAGGAAGCCTTCGTCATTGACACCGATCCGCAGCTGCGGAAGCGCGTGACCGGCCGGGCCGAAGATGACACGGGCGCCGTCGGAGAGGTCGAAAGTGGACTGGTGGCACGGGCAGAGCACGTGGTGCGTCTGCTGCTCGTACAGGCTGATCGGGCAGCCGACGTGGGTGCAGATCTTGGAGTAGGCCACGATCCCGTCGTGGGACCACTCCAGCTCCTGCTTGTCCTTGATGTCGTCCGGCTGGATGCGGACGATCATCAGGGCGGCCTTGGCGATCTGGACCTGGAAGTCGTGCTGGTGCTCGTCCAGGCCTTCCGGCCTGGCGAAGGTCAGCGAACCGACCAGCACGTCCTCGGGACGCAGCGGCTCGTTCGTGTTGTCGTTGATGAGCAGCTTGCCCTTGGCCCACAGGGTCTTGCGCAGCTTGTCCTCGGGCAGCGGGCCCAGGTCGCGCATGATCATCACGGCGGAGAGCGGCAGCATGGCCAGCGCGCCCAGCATCGTGTTGCGGATCAGCGGGCGGCGGGCGATGCCCGACTCCTGCGCACCGTCGCGGAAGTCCTGCAGGACCTGCGCCTTGACCTCCGGCGGAGCGGCGATCTCGTGGCGCTCGGCGGCGACCTCCACGTCGGACATCAGGGTGCGGGCCCAGTGGACCGCGCCCGCGCCGATGCAGAACAGCGCCGCACCCAGGGTCATGCCCAGCGCGAAGTTGAGCGCGCTCACCTTCCCGATCGGGAAGATGTACACGATCTTGTCGACCGGGAAGATCACGTAGGAGGCGATGAAGGCCACCGTGGCCAGCATCGACAGCGTGAACAGCATCGCGACGGTGCGCTCGGAGCGCTTTGCCGCCCGCTCGTCGATGTCCTGGATGCGCGGCTTGTGGACCGGCAGGCCCGGGTCGGCGAACGGGTCGTCCGCCACCGCCACGGCACCGTGGTGCGCGTCGCCCTGCTCGCTCGGCAGGTGCTTCTCTTCGGGAATGTCTTGACTCATGACTTCTTGGCCTTAGCGGTGTGGGCCGCGACCCAGACGGCAAC
The DNA here is from genome assembly GCF_040652335.1 of Streptomyces sp. NPDC048270. Lineage (NCBI taxonomy): Bacteria > Bacillati > Actinomycetota > Actinomycetes > Kitasatosporales > Streptomycetaceae > Streptomyces > Streptomyces sp. NPDC048270. Next base: position 29,184 of record NZ_JBEZLV010000049.1, on the reverse strand, counting down.
AGCGATCAGCGCACCCAGACCGAAGATCCAGCCGAACAGACCCTCGGAAACGGGACCGAGGCCGCCGAGCTTGAGGCCACCGGGGCTGGTGGACTTCTCGCCGTTGACGTTCTCGAGGTACGCGATGATGTCCTTCTTCTGCTTCTCCGGCATGGTGCTGTCCGGGAAGGAGGGCATGTTCTGCGGGCCGGTCAGCATGGCCTCGTAGATGTGCTTCGGCGAGACGTCCTCAAGGTTGGGGGCGTACTTGCCGTTCGTCAGTGCGCCGCCCTCGCCGGTGAAGTTGTGGCACTGCGCGCAGTTGTTGCGGAACAGCTCACCACCGTTGGCGATGTCGGCACCCGCCGGGTCGTACTGCTTCTCGGTCGGCGTGATCGGACCGGCACCGAGGGAGGCGATGTACGCCGCCAGCTGGTCGATCTGCGCCTGCGAGTAGATGTTGGGCTTCTTCGGCACCTGGGCGCCGGGCTGCTGGGCGGGCATGCGGCCCGTGCTCACCTGGAAGTCGACGGCCGCGGAGCCGACGCCGACCAGGCTCGGGCCGTCAGAGGAACCCTGACCGCCGGTTCCGTGGCAGCTTGCGCAACCCACGGCGTAGAGCTTCTTGCCCTCCTCGATGGCGAGGGACTGGGCGGTTTCATCGGCCTGCGCCTTGCCCGCGGGGGCGAAGGCGGCGTACAGCCCCCCAGTGGCCGCCAGCGCGAGGAGTAGAACGACGACCGCCGCCAGCGGATGGCGTCGTCGTGCGGAGAGCTTTTTCACGGATTACCCCGGTGTCAGGATCTTCTGCGTCGGTGTTTCTGGATGGAGTGCCGGGTCGGGCCCGGTGACGTGTTCGCTACTTGATCAGGTAGATCGTGGCGAAGAGGCCGATCCAGACGACATCGACGAAGTGCCAGTAGTAGGACACGACGATGGCCGACGTGGCCTGTTCGTGGGTGAACCTCTTGGCCGCGTACGTCCGGCCGAGGACCAGCAGGAAGGCGATGAGACCGCCCGTCACGTGCAGACCGTGGAACCCGGTGGTCAGGTAGAAGACCGAGCCGTACGGACCGGACGAGAGGCTCATGCCCTCGTGCTTGACCAGCTCGGTGTACTCGAACACCTGGCCGCCAATGAAGATCGCACCCATGACGAACGTGATGATGAACCACGTCCGGAGCTTCTTCACGTCACCGCGCTCGGCGGCGAATACGCCGAGCTGGCAGGTGAGCGAGGAGAGCACCAGGATCGTCGTGTTCGTCGCCGAGAAGGGCAGGTTCAGGCTCGACGCCTGTTCTGTCCAGTACTCGGCGCCTGTCACGGATCGCAGGGTGAAGTACATCGCGAAGAGGGCCGCGAAGAACATCAGCTCGGAACTCAACCAGATGATGGTTCCGACGCTGACGAGGTTCGGCCTGTTGACCGTCGGGTGCGCGTGCCCGGTATCTACTGTCGTTGCTGTCGCCACGACCGACATTATGTCGGTCGCTTATCCCGCCCTCACCCCGGGGGGTGCCGTTCGGAGTGTCCGGGGCGTGTGCAAGGCCCGAACGGCCCATCAGATGAGCCAATGAGCGTCTCCTGCGAGGGTGTCCGAACGGATGTCGACAGCGCATCGGGAGGAGTAGCATCCCGCGCAACATCAACGTGATTCACGTGACACGTGGAGGAACGAAATGCGGGCGACTGCGCGGGTTCTGGTCTACAGCGACGACGCGGGCACCCGGGAGCAGGTGCGGCTGGCGGCAGGGCGCAGGCCGGCCGCGGACCTGCCGCCGGTGGAGTTCCTGGAGTGCGCGACGCTGCCGGCGGTCCTGACGGAGCTGGACGCGGGCGGCGTGGACGTCTGCGTGCTGGACGGCGAGGCGGTTCCGGCCGGGGGCATGGGCGTGTGCCGGCAGATCAAGGACGAGATCTTCCGGTGTCCGCCGGTGCTGTTGCTGATGGGGCGCCCCCAGGACGCCTGGCTGGCCACCTGGAGCCGCGCGGACGCCGCCGTGACCCTTCCGGTGGACCCGGTGGAGTTCGCGGACGCGCTGGCGGCCCTGCTGCGGTCCCGGCTGTCCTCCTCGGCCGCCTGACAGGGCGTCCGCGGGCCCACGGGTTCCGTGGGCCCGGCGGCGGGCCGGGGTCAGACGGTGGGGCGCAGGCGGGCCTGGTCGACGGGGCTGCGGCCTTCCTGGGTGCCCTTGAGCAGGGCGCTGCCCTGGCGCCAGTCCTTCCAGTCCATGTTCCAGTCGCCGAAGCCGTTGCCGAAGATGTCCATGTCGTCGCCGATGCTGTTGATCACTTCGACGAGGTCGCCCTCGGTGATGTTCTCGTAGAACCAGGCGGCGTTGCCGGTGCTCATGCCGGTGCAGCCGTGGCTGACGTTCGCATAGCCGTGCGAGCCGATGGACCAGGGCGCGGCGTGGACGTATTCACCACTCCAGGTGACGCGAGTGGCGTAGTAGACGGGCAGGTTGTAGTACTCGCTGCCGCCGATGCCGACGGAGTCGCCGCGCATCCGGACGAAGTACTGCTTGCCGAGCACCACCTTGATGCCGTTGCGGGTGGAGAAGCCGGGCTTGCCGGTGGTGATCGGAATGGAATTGATCACTTCTCCGTTGCGCTTGAAGGTCATCCAGTGCGAGGCGGCGTCGGTGGTGACCTCGACGCGGTCGCCGATCTCCAGCTTCAGCGGCTTGGCCGCGGCTCCGTAGAGGTGGTCCTGGATCCGGACGCCCTCCAGGTTGCTCCGTACGGAGATCTCCGTGTTGGCGGGCCAGTACTCCTTGGGCCGGTAGTGGAGCTTCTTGTCGTCGACCCAGTGCCAGGCGCCCTCGACGCCGGCGGGGGCGCTGACGAGGAGGCCCCTTTCGATGACGCCGCGGGCGGCCTTGTCCTTGACGGGCTCGCTGAGGTCGGCCGTGAGGGGCTGTCCGACGCCGTATTTGCCTTCCTCCGGCCCGAATTCGACCTTCAGGACACCTTTGGCCGGGGTGGTCTCGAACGTGAGCGTGCGCTGCCCTGGAGCGCCCTCGGCGTTCTCGGTGCTGACGGTGATCGTGTAGCGGACACCCGCGGCCATGGACACCGTGTTGTGCCAGCGGTCGCCCTTGGCGGAGAGTTCGCCCGCCAGGCGGCGTCCGTGGGTGTCCACGACGGTGACGTCGGTGATCCGTGCCTCACCCCCCTTCGTCGTGACTTCGAGGGGCTTGTCGGGGTCCACCGGCCGGCTGCCGGCGGCCTGGTTGAAGGCGACGTGCCCGCCCGCGTCGTACGGGCGGGCTGACAGCGGGTTGTCGCCGGACCCGCATGCGGTGGCGCCGGCCCCGAGGGACGCGACCAGCAGGGAGCAGCTGAGTACCGTCCAAAGACGCGGTGAGTGCTTCATGGAGCCAACGCTATGAAGATATGACAATTAGGGCGCGCGGAGTGACTGCAAACGAGGGGCCCGGACTCCTCCGAAGAGGTGTCCGGGCCCCAGGTTCACTGCGTGTCACGGGTCTCGCTACTGGTTCTGGTTCTCACCGCGGTAGTACTCGTACACCCAGCCCCACAGGCCGATCAGGATGATCGGGGCCGAGAAGTACATGAGCCACCAGCCGAAGATGACGCCCATGAACGCGAGCGCGCCACCGATCGCCAGCGAGAGCGGCTGCCAGCTGTGCGGGGCGAAGAACCCCAGCTCGCCGGCCTCGTCGGCGACGTCGGCCTCCAGGTTGTCCTGGGCCATCTCGTCGACGCGCTTGGCCGTGAAGGCCAGGTAGTAGCCGATCATGACCGTCAGACCGAAGGTCAGGAACAGCGCGGTGGTGCCTACGGGCTCCTTCGACCACACGCCGTACACGACGGCCATGATCAGAACGAAGAAGGAGAGCCAGAGGAACATCTTGCCCTGGATCTTCACTTGCCGGCCTCCTTGCCGCTGGTGACGACCTTCGCACCGGGGTGGTCCTCGAGGTGGTCGAGGGCCGCGATCTCCGGGTGGTGCAGGTCGAACGCCGGGGACTCGGAACGGATCCGCGGCAGGGTGAGGAAGTTGTGCCGCGGCGGCGGGCAAGACGTCGCCCATTCGAGCGAACGCCCGTAGCCCCACGGGTCGTCGACCTCGATCTTCTTCCCGTACTTCGCCGTCTTCCAGACGTTGTACATGAAGGGCAGCATCGACAGGCCGAGCAGGAACGAGCTGATCGTCGAGATCGTGTTCAGCGCGGTGAACCCGTCGGCGGCGAGGTAGTCCGCGTAACGGCGCGGCATGCCCTCGGCGCCCAGCCAGTGCTGCACCAGGAAGGTGCCGTGGAAGCCGATGAACAGCGTCCAGAAGGTGATCTTGCCCAGACGCTCGTCCAGCATCTTGCCCGTGAACTTCGGCCACCAGAAGTGGAAGCCGGAGAACATCGCGAAGACCACGGTGCCGAAGATCACGTAGTGGAAGTGCGCGACGACGAAGTACGAGTCGGAGACGTGGAAGTCCATCGGGGGCGAGGCCAGGATGACGCCGGTCAGACCACCGAAGGTGAAGGTGATCAGGAAGCCGACGGCCCAGAGCATCGGTGTCTCGAAGGACAGCGAGCCCTTCCACATGGTGCCGATCCAGTTGAAGAACTTCACACCGGTCGGTACCGCGATCAGGAAGGTCATGAAGGAGAAGAACGGCAGCAGCACACCGCCGGTGACGTACATGTGGTGGGCCCACACCGTCACCGAGAGGCCGGCGATCGCGATCGTCGCGCCGATCAGGCCGATGTAACCGAACATCGGCTTGCGGGAGAAGACCGGGATCACTTCGGAAATGATTCCGAAGAACGGCAGGGCGATGATGTACACCTCTGGGTGTCCGAAGAACCAGAAGAGGTGCTGCCACAGCAAGGCGCCGCCGTTGGCCGAGTCGAAGACGTGCGCGCCGAACTTGCGGTCCGCCTCCAGCGCGAAGAGCGCGGCGGCCAGCACCGGGAAGGCGAGCAGGACCAGGACACCGGTCAGCAGAACGTTCCAGGTGAAGATCGGCATGCGGAACATCGTCATGCCGGGAGCGCGCATGCAGATGATCGTGGTGATGAAGTTGACCGAGCCGAGGATCGTGCCGAAGCCGGAGAAGGCCAGACCCATGATCCACATGTCGGCGCCGATGCCCGGCGAGCGGACGGCGTCCGACAGCGGGGAGTAGGCGAACCAACCGAAGTCGGCCGCGCCGTTCGGCGTGGCGAAACCGGCCACCGCGATGGTCGAGCCGAAGAGGTACAGCCAGTACGCGAACATGTTCAGCCGCGGGAACGCCACGTCGGGCGCGCCGATCTGCAGCGGCATGATCCAGTTCGCGAATCCGGCGAACAGCGGCGTCGCGAACATCAGCAGCATGATCGTGCCGTGCATCGTGAACGCCTGGTTGAACTGCTCGTTCGACATGATCTGCGTGCCCGGACGGGCCAGCTCGGCGCGCATGAACAGCGCCATGACGCCGCCGATGATGAAGAACACGAACGACGTGACCAGGTACATCGTGCCGATGGTCTTGTGGTCGGTGGTGGTGAGCCACTTGACGACCACGTTGCCCGGCTGCTTGCGCCGTACCGGCAGCTCGTTCTCGTACGAGTCAGCTGCGGCGGCACCCTGGGATTCGTTGAGGATGCTCACAGTTTGTTCGTCTCCGCATTCCGGGCCGGGTCGGTCTGCTTGATGCCGGCCGGCAGGAAGCCGGTCTGACCCTTCTCCGCCAGCTCCTTCAGGTGCGCCCGGTACTCCTCGGGCGAGACCACCTTGACGTTGAAGAGCATCCGGGAGTGGTCGACGCCGCAGAGCTCGGCGCACTTGCCCATGAAGGTGCCTTCTTGGGTCGGGGTGACCTCGAAGACGTTGGTGTGGCCCGGGATGACGTCCTGCTTGAACAGGAAGGGGACCACCCAGAAGGAGTGGATGACGTCGTTCGACGACAGGATGAAGCGGACCTTCTCACCCTTGGGCAGGTACAGCGTCGGCCCGGGGTTGTTCGTGTCCGCGTTGCGGTCGCCGGGGACGCCCTTCTGGTAGACGCCTTCGGCGCCCTGGGGGAAGTCCTTGGCGAAGCGGTCCGGGATGGAGGCGAGTTCCTTCGGAACCTCGCCCGCCTTCGGGGTGGCCGCGTCGCCGTCGACGTTCTCGATGTAGTTGAAGCCCCAGCTCCACTGGAAGCCGACCACGTTGATCGTGTGCGCCGGCTTGGCGGAGAGGGAGAGCAGCTTCGACTCGTCACGCGCGGTGAAGTAGAAGAGCACCGAGACGATGATGAGCGGGACCACGGTGTACAGCGCCTCGATGGGCATGTTGTACCGGGTCTGCGGGGGGACCTCAACCTTCGTCCGGCTACGCCGGTGGAAGATGACGCTCCACATGATCAGGCCCCACACCAGGATGCCCGTGATCAGCGCGGCCGCCCAGGATCCCTGCCACAGGGAGAGGATGCGCGGCGCCTCCTCGGTGACCGGAGTCGGCATTCCGAGGCGGGGAAAGTCTTGCCAGTTAAGCGAGCAACCAGTGGCGGTCGCCAGGACCGCGCCCGCAGTCAGCGCCTGCAGCAGCTTCCGCCGCATCGGGCGCCGCGGCGAGCGGTCGGAGCCGTAGGGACTCACGTAGCGCCTTCCCGAGAGTCTCGGCCCGCGCGGCCGGCCGCGGCCGTGTTCGGGTCGGTCGCCGGCCCTGACGCAGGCAGGGGTTTGGATGTTTATGCGGACCAAACCCTACTGGACGCTATTTGGGGTCGCGCGGGGAGGGTGCCCAACGCGCCGCTACTGCCCCCGAAGGGATGGATCCGCCGTCCGGGGGATGCTGCGAGTGGCCCTGAATGGCGGCCTCCGGAAGACATATGACGGCCCCTGACCTCGGGCGCTCCCGGTCGCCGGTTAGCGTGCCCGTATGCCGTACTTCGACACCGCGTCCGCCGCCCCGCTGCACCCCGTGGCCCGGCAGGCGCTGCAGGCCTCCCTGGACGAGGGCTGGGCCGATCCCGCCCGCCTGTACCGGGAGGGCAGGCGGGCACGGCTGCTGCTGGACGCGGCGCGGGAGGCGGCCGCGGACGCGGTGGGCTGCCGGGCCGACGAGCTGGTGTTCACTCCTTCGGGGACGCACGCGGTTCACACGGGGGTCGCGGGGGTCCTCGCGGGGCGCCGGCGCGCCGGGAGCGGGCTGGTGGTGTCGGCGGTCGAACACAGTTCTGTACTCCACGCGGCGCAGGCTCACGAGAGCGCCGGGGGCCGGGTCACCGAGGTCCCGGTGGACCGGTACGGCGCGGTGACGGCCGCCGGTTACGCGGGGGCCCTGGGCCCGTCGACCGCGCTGGCCTGCCTCCAGTCCGCCAACCACGAGGTGGGCACGGTCCAGCCGGTGGCGGAGGTGGCCGTGGCCTGCGCGGAGGCGGGGGTCCCGCTGCTGGTGGACGCGGCGCAGTCGCTGCCGTGGGGGCCGGTGGAGGGCGCCTGGTCCGTGCTGGCCGGGAGTGCGCACAAGTGGGGCGGGCCGCCGGGGGTGGGGCTGCTGGCCGTGCGCAAGGGGGTCCGGTTCTCCCCCCAACACCCCTCGGACGAAAGGGAGTCGGGCCGCTCCCCCGGCTTCGCGAACCTTCCCGCGATCGTGGCGGCGGCGGCGTCCTTGCGGGCCGTGCGGGCCGAGGCGGACGCGGAGGCGGCCCGGCTGCGGATCCTGGTGGACCGGATCCGGCGGCGGGTGGTCCGGCTGGTCCCGGACGTGGAGGTGGTCGGCCATCCGGACCTCCGGCTGCCCCACCTGGTCACGTTCTCCTGCCTGTACGTGGACGGCGAGATCCTGCTGCACGAGCTGGACCGGGCCGGGTACTCGGTCTCGTCGGGCTCCTCGTGCACGAGCTCCACACTGACCCCCAGTCACGTGCTGCGGGCGATGGGCGTGCTGTCGGAGGGCAACGTACGGGTCTCCCTGCCGCCGGGGACCACGGCGGAGGAGGTCAACGGGTTCCTGGAGGTGCTGCCGGGCGCGGTGTCCGGGGTACGGGAGCGGCTGGGTGTGACCGAGCCGGTCGCGGCGGCCGGGGAGGCCCCGGAGGGCGGCCAGGCACCGGAGTCCCTGGAGCTGGACGCGCTCGGGCTGCGGTGCCCGCAGCCGGTGATCGAGCTGGCCGCGGCGATCGGGCGGGTGCCGGTGGGGGGCACGGTCACGGTCGTCTCCGACGACGAGGTGGCCCGGCTGGACATCCCGGCGTGGTGCGGCATGCGGGGCCACGCGTATCTCGGCGAAGCCGAGCGCGAGGTCGGCACCGCCTACACGGTGCGCCGCCTGACCTGACCGCCCCGCCTCCTGGGGCTCCGCCCCCGGCTCCCGTGCCGCAACCCCGGCGGGCCGGATGGGGCGCGCCCCCCGTGTCCCGACCCCGGCTCCGCCGGGCACCGGGCTCCGCCCGGACCCGCGCCTCAAACGCCGGCGGGGCTGGATATGGCCGCTGCCGCCCGTCGGGCGCCGCGTGGTCCGGCTGACGCCGGCCCGAATTCAGCCTCGCCGGCGTTTGAGGCACGGGTCCGGGCGGAGCCCCGGCGACGGGCCCGGCCGCCCGAAGCGCAGGGCTTCGGAGGGGGCGGGCCCGCGCAGCGGGAGGCGTGGGCCCGCCGGCCCGGAGCGCATGGCTTCGGAGAGGCGGGGCCGCGCGGCGGGAGGCGTGGGCCCGCCGGCCCCGAGCGCAGGGCTTCGGAGGGGGCGGGGCCGTGCTGCGGTCAGGCCAGGTGGGCCTTGACCTCGGTGGCGGCCTCGTCGCCGTAGGCCTTGGTGAAGCGCTCCATGAAGTGGGCGCGGGCCAGGGTGTACTCCTGCGTGCCCAGGGTCTCGATCACCAGCGTGGCCAGCATGCAGCCGACCTGCGCGGCGCGCTCCAGGCCGACGCCCCAGCCCAGCCCCGTGAGGAACCCGGCGCGGAACGCGTCGCCGACGCCCGTCGGGTCGACCTTCGCGGTCTCCTCCGGGCAGCCGACGACGATCGGCTCCTCGCCCACCCGCTCGATCTTGACGCCGTTGGAGCCCAGCGTGGTCACGCGGGTGCCGACCTTCGCCAGGATCTCCGCGTCGGACCAGCCCGACTTGGACTCGATGAGGCCCTTCTCGTACTCGTTCGAGAAGAGGTACGTCGCGCCCTCCATCAGGGTGCGGATGTTGTCGCCGTCCATCCGGGCGATCTGCTGCGAGAAGTCGGCGGCGAAGGGGATCCCCCGCGTCCGGCACTCCTCTGTGTGGCGCAGCATCGCCTCGGGGTCGTCCGCGCCGATCAGGACGAGGTCGAGCCCGCCCACCCGGTCGGCGACGGCCTTCAGCTCGATCAGGCGGGCCTCGCTCATCGCGCCCGTGTAGAAGGAGCCGATCTGGTTGTGGTCGGAGTCCGTGGTGCACACGAAGCGCGCGGTGTGCAGTACCTCGGAGATGCGGACGGACTCGGTGTCGACGCCGTGCCGGTCGAGCCAGGCGCGGTACTCGTCGAAGTCGTAGCCGGCTGCGCCGACCAGGATCGGGCGGCTGCCGAGCTGCCCCATGCCGAAGCAGATGTTCGGGCCGACACCGCCCCGCCGGACGTCGAGGTTGTCGACGAGGAAGGAGAGGGAGACCGTGTGCAGCTGGTCCGCGACCAGCTGGTCGGCGAATCGGCCGGGGAAGGTCATGAGGTGGTCGGTGGCGATGGAGCCGGTGACTGCGATGCGCACGGCGTGACGCTCCTGCGGAGGACGGCGGCAAGGGGGACAGTCAAAACTACCCGGTCGACGGCCGGGTGCCGAACGGCCGAAACTACCCCGTAGTAGGTCTTTCTTCACGTACGGCGCGGTGCCTACGGTGCCTTCATGACCTACACCGACGGATACGGCTACTCCGAGTACACCGAGTACACCGCCGACAGGCGCGGCGCGGAAGGCCCGCGACAGCCCGGCTTCGCCCGGCTGCTCGGCGACTGCGCCCGGATGGCCCCGCACTGGGCGGCGGAGGCGGGCCCCCGGCCGGTGCGCGTGGCACCCTCGCAGATCCACGGGATCAGCGTGCCCCCGGCGTCGGCGCGGCTGATCGCGTCGACCGCCGCGTACGGGGACCAGTAGGACGGGAACCGGTTGCGCCCCTGTTCCGTCCCACCCGCATCAGGCAGGACGGGACAGGTGAAGGAGCGATGCGGTGACCAGCGAACAACCCGGCACATCACCCGGCACACGACGGCGGCCGTCCTGGGCCGTCGGCTCGATCGCGGCCGCCGTCCTGCTGGCGGGCGGCGGGACGGCGTACTGGGCGTCCACCGCCCACGGCGACGGGGCGGCCCCCGGTGCGGAGCGGGGCGCGGCCTCGGCGCCGCGTGACGCGGGCGACCCGACGGGGCCCGGGATCGCGCCCGGGGAGCCCGATCCGGCCGGCGGCGGTGTCGTCTACCGGGCGGACGTGCAGCTTCCGGAGGCCCCGGCCACCGCGCCCTCCTTCAGCGCGTCCGGGGAGGTCTCCTCGGACGCGGTGGCCCGGCTCGCGGCGGCCCTGAGCGTGCCCGGCACACCGCGGCTGAACGGGGACGTCTGGCTGGCCGGTGAGGCCGCCGACGGCGCCGGGCCCCGGCTCACGGTGACCCGTACGGCCCCGGGGACGTGGAACTTCAACCGCTTCCAGGCGGGCTCGGGGACGGGGAAGAGCACCGGCGACGACTGTGTCCGCGGCAAGGACACCTGCGGCCCGGCCACCCTCCCGCGGGACGCGGGGGCCGCGCCGGAGGCGGGCTCCGGCAAGCCGGTCTCCGAGGAGGCGGCCAAGGCGGCGGCCCGCCCGGTGCTGGCCGCCGCCGGCCAGGATTCGGCCAAGCTCGACGCCCGGCTGACCCAGGGCTCCGTTCGGGTGGTGACGGCGGACCCGGTGGTCGGCGGGCTGCCCACGCAGGGCTGGTCCACCAAGGTGAGCGTGGGCGCCGACGGCTCGGTGGCGGCGGGCAGCGGCGAGCTGGCGGCCCCGGTGCGGGCGGCCGAGCAGCCGGTGGTCGGGGCCGTGGAGGCGCTGGCCCGGCTGAACGCGAGGTCGGGCGGTACGGACGGCAGCGGCACCGGCCCGAGCGGCTGCGCGACCTCGGTCCCGCTGGAGCCGGACCGCCCCGCGGGGGCCACGGACGCCCCGCCGTGCGATCCGGAGCCGCGGCCGATGAAGCCGCCGCGTACGGAGACGGTCAAGGGCGCCGTGCTGGGCCTGGCGGCCGGGACGGTGGACGGGTCACGGGGTCTGGTCCCGGCCTGGCTGTTCGAGGTGGCGGGCAAGGACGGCGCCCCGGGCCACACGGTGGCCGAGCCGGCCGCTGCCGCCGAGGGCGGTGGGACGGCCCCCGCGCCGAATGACGGCCGGACCGTGCCCGGGTTCTCGTACGCGGAGGCGGACCGGAAGCTGACCGTGAACTTCTGGGGCAGCCCGTGCAGCAGCTATGCCGCGTCGGCCCGGGAGGCCGCCGACTCGGTCCTGGTGAAGATCACGGACACTCCGCTCCAGCCGGGCCAGGCCTGCATCATGCTCGCTCAGGAGATGTCCGTCACGGTGACGCTCGAGAAGCCGCTGGGCGGCCGCAAGGTGGTCGACACCAACACGGGCAAGCCGCTCCCCCGGCAGTAGCGGGTTTCCGGACACCGCGGGGGCGGATACGACGAGGGCCCGTCTCCGGTCGCGTGCGCGACCGGAGACGGGCCCTCGTGCGTACAGGTCCAGGTTTAGCTGAACGAGTCGCCGCAGGCGCAGGAGCCCGTGGCGTTGGGGTTGTCGATCGTGAAGCCCTGCTTCTCGATGGTGTCGACGAAGTCGATGGAGGCACCGTGCAGGTACGGGGAGCTCATCCGGTCGGTGACGACCTTCACACCGTCGAAGTCCTTCACGACGTCGCCGTCGAGGGAGCGCTCGTCGAAGAAGAGCTGGTAGCGCAGGCCGGAGCAGCCACCGGGCTGGACGGCGACGCGCAGCGCCAGGTCATCGCGGCCTTCCTGCTCCAGCAGGGTCCTGACCTTCTCGGCGGCGGCGTCGGACAGGAGGATGCCGTCGCTCACAGTGGTCTTGTCGTCCTGTACGGACATCTGCATTCACTCCCGAAGTGGGCGGCTCCCCACGCGGAGGCGGGGATACGTCGGACTCTTGCCGTCGGTGGCAACGAGCGGGACCGCGGATTCATTCCGGGACCCGACGCTTGTTTCAGATATTCATGCTCGCACATCGCGGGTCGGGCGGACCTCAAAGAACGACGGGGCGATACCGGGTGATGCGTCACATTGACACTATCGGCATCGTCAAACTGACGTGAACCGGTTATGATAGATAACGTCAAGTAGACGAGAAGTCGAACCGGCGCCAGAAGAAGTCCCTCGTCAGTCCCTCGTCGCAGAACAGAAAGGGTGCGTGTCGTGACCACCGCCCAGCCTTTGGACGTCCAGCCGACGCCCCTCGCCCTGCTGCTGCTCGGCCGCGAGGCCGACCCCAAGAGCGAGCGCGGGGTGGAATGCCCCGGCGACCTGCCCTCGCCGTCGGACCCGGACCTCGTGGCGCGCGCCCGCGCGGCCAAGGAGAAGCTCGGGGACAAGGTCTTCATCCTCGGCCACCACTACCAGCGTGACGAGGTCATCGAGTTCGCCGACGTCACCGGCGACTCCTTCAAGCTGGCCAAGGACGCGGCCGCCAAGCCGGAGGCCGAGTACATCGTCTTCTGCGGCGTGCACTTCATGGCCGAGTCCGCCGACATCCTGACCTCCGACGACCAGAAGGTGGTCCTGCCGGACCTGGCCGCGGGCTGCTCGATGGCCGACATGGCCACCGCCGAGCAGGTCGCGGAGTGCTGGGACGTGCTGACCGAGGCCGGCATAGCCGAGGTGACGGTCCCCGTCTCCTACATGAACTCCTCCGCCGACATCAAGGCCTTCACCGGCAAGCACGGCGGCACGATCTGCACCTCGTCCAACGCGAAGAAGGCCCTGGAGTGGGCGTTCGAGCAGGGCGAGAAGATCCTCTTCCTCCCGGACCAGCACCTGGGCCGCAACACGGCCGTCCGCGACATGGGCATGTCCCTGGACGACTGCGTCCTGTACAACCCGCACAAGCCGAACGGCGGCCTGACCGCCGAGCAGCTTCGGAACGCCAAGATGATCCTGTGGCGCGGGCACTGCTCGGTGCACGGCCGCTTCTCGGTCGACTCCGTCAACGACGTGCGCGCCCGCATCCCCGGCGTGAACGTCCTGGTCCACCCCGAGTGCAAGCACGAGGTCGTGGCGGCCGCGGACTACGTCGGTTCGACGGAGTACATCATCAAGGCGCTGGAGGCGGCCCCGGCCGGCTCCAAGTGGGCCATCGGCACCGAGCTGAACCTGGTCCGCCGCCTGGCGAACCGATTCGCCGCCGAGGACAAGGAAGTCGTCTTCCTCGACAAGACGGTCTGCTTCTGCTCGACGATGAACCGCATCGACCTCCCCCACCTGGTGTGGACCCTGGAGTCCCTGGCCGAGGGCAACCTCGTCAACCAGATCCAGGTCGACAAGGAGACCGAGAGCTTCGCGAAGCTGGCCCTGGAGCGGATGCTGGCTCTTCCGTAGCCGCGGCACCGGACCAACGGCGAAAGGGGCACCCCTCGGGGTGCCCCTTTCGTCTGCGCCCGTACGCGGACAGGCCGGAGGGGCGCCCCCGGCGGGGGACGCCCCTCCGGGCGGTCAGACCTTCGCCGGGGTCTCGTCGTCCCGGGCGGACGACGGGGCCGGGACCACCGTCAGGCGGGACTCCCGCTTGGCGGTGCGCTTGGCGCGGCGGCGCTCCTTGCGGAGCTCCACCATCGTGTAGAGGGTCGGCACCAGGAGCAGGGTCAGCAGGGTGGAGCTGACCAGGCCGCCGATCACCACGACCGCGAGCGGCTGCGAGATGAAGCCGCCCTCGCCGGTGACGCCGAGCGCCATCGGCAGCAGGGCGAAGATGGTCGCCAGGGCCGTCATCAGGATGGGGCGCAGGCGGTGCCGGCCGCCCTCGACGACGGCTTCGACGACGCCCAGGCCCTGGGCGCGGTACTGGTTGACCAGGTCGATCAGGACGATCGCGTTGGTCACCACGATGCCGATGAGCATCAGCATGCCGATCATCGCCGGGACGCCCATCGGGGTGCCGGTGACGATCAGCAGGCCGAGCGCGCCGGTCGCCGCGAAGGGGATGGAGACCAGCAGGATCAGCGGCTGGACCAGCGAGCGGAAGGTCGCGACCAGCAGCATGAACACGATGGCGATGGCCGCCAGCATGGCCAGGCCGAGCGAGCCGAAGGCCTCGTCCTGGTCCTCCGAGACGCCGCCGATGGAGGCCGTGGCGCCCTCCGGCAGGTCCAGGGCCTTGAGCTTCGTCTGGAGCTCGGCGCTGACCGCGCCCGTGTTGTCGCCCAGCGGCTTGGCGGTGACGGTGGCGGCGCGGGCGCCGTCGATCCGGGTCATCGCGACGGGACCGGGGACCACCTTGACCTCGGCGATGTCGCCGAGCGTGACCGGGCCGACCGGCAGGGCCTGGAGTTCGGCCAGGGTGGAGGCCGGCTGCGCGGACCTGATGACGATGTCGCGCTCGGTGTTGTCCAGGACGGCCTTGCCCGCCGGGGTGCCCCGTACGGCCTGCGCGACGACGGCGCCGAGCGCGGCCTGGTTCAGGCCCGCGTCCGCGGCCTTGGAGGTCGCCGTGACGGAGATCCGGGGCACGGACTGGGACAGGTCGCTCTGCACGTCGGTGACGTCCTTGAGCTTGGCCACCTCCGCGCGGACCTGCTCGGCGGCCTTGGCGAGCACCTCGCCGTCGCCGGCCTTGACGACGACGCTGAGGTTCTGGCTGCCGAAGCCGTCGCCCGCCGCGATGCGGGTCTCGCCGATGCCGTCCAGGGCGGCCAGCTTGCCCTCGATCTGCTTCCTGACGGCCTCCGCCTTGCCGGAGTCCTTCAGGGTGACCTGGTACGAGGCCTGGTTGGAGCCCGTACCGCCGCCGAACGCGGCGAGGAAGCCGGAGGAGCCCACGGTGACCTGGTAGCTCTTGACGCCCTCGACCGAGGCCAGCGCCTGCTCGATCTTGCGGCTCGCCTCGTCGGAGGCGGCCAGCGAGGTGCCGGGGGCCAGCTCCTGCTTGACCGTCAGGACGTCCTGCTCCCCCTGGTCGAAGAAGTTGGTCTTCAGCAGCGGGGTCATCCCGAAGGTGCCGACCAGGACGACGACCGCGATCGCCACACTGGTCAGGCGGCGCCGGGTGGCGAAGCCCAGGACCCGTACGTACAGGCGCTGGAGCTTGCTGCGGGCCTCCTTCTCCTCCGCCTCGCGGCGGGCCTTCGCGGGGTCCTCGGCAGCTCCCTTCGGCGCGCGCAGGAACCAGTACGAGAGCACCGGCACGACCGTCAGCGACACGAGCAGCGAGGCCAGCAGGGCGGCGGTGACGGTGAGCGAGAAGGAGCCGAAGAGCTCGCCGATCATGCCGCCGGTGAGGCCGATCGGCAGGAACACGGCGACGGTGGTGAGGGTGGAGGAGGTCACCGCGCCGGCGACCTCCTTGACCGCGGTGATGATGGCGGCCTCGCGCTCCTCGCCGTAGCCGAGGTGGCGCTTGATGTTCTCCAGGACCACGATCGAGTCGTCGACGACGCGGCCGATGGCGATGGTGAGCGCGCCCAGCGTCAGCATGTTGAGGGACAGGTCGCGGGTCCACAGCACGATGAGCGCGAGGACCACGGAGAGCGGGATGGAGACCGCGGTGACCAGGGTGGAGCGCAGCGAGGCCAGGAAGACCAGGATCACGATCACCGCGAAGAGCAGGCCGAGCAGGCCCTCGGTGGTGAGGCTGGAGATGGACTTGGCGACGGCCGGTCCCTGGTCGCTGACGACGGTCAGGTCGGCGCCGGAGCCGAGCGTGGAGCGCAGTTCGGGCAGCTTGTCCTTGACGGCGTCCGAGATGGCGACGGCGCTGCCGTCCTTGTCCATCGTCAGGACGAGCGCGAGGCTGGGCTTGCCGTTGGTGCGGGTGATCGAGACGGCCTTGGCGGCCTCCTGCTTCACGGTGGCGACGTCGCCGAGGCGGACGGCCGGCTTGCCGGGGCCGGGGCTCAGGCGCAGGTCCTCGACCTGGGCCAGCGAGGTGTAGCCGGCGCCGACGCGGACGGTCCGGTTCTTGCCCTCCTCGTCGAAGGAGCCGGCGGGGACGGTCGCGCCGCCCGCCTGGAGGCCCTGGGCGAGGGCGGCGCCGTCGAGGCCGGCGGCGGCGAGCTTCGCGTTGTCGGGGGTGATGGTGACCTGCAGGTCCTGGACCCCGTCGACGGTGACCTGGCCGACGCCCTCGATGTCCGAGAGGACCGGGACGACGGAACGTTCCAGCTGGTCGGCGAGGGCCTGCTGGTCCTTGTCGCTGGTGACGGCGAGGATCACGGTCGGGATGTCGTCGGTGGAACCGGCCACCACCTGCGGGTCCACCTCGGCGGGCAGCCGGACGCGGGCCCGGTTGACGGCCTGCTGAACGTCGGCGACGAGCTGCTTGGTGCCGCTGTCGCCGTAGTCGAAGGTGGCCATGACGAGGGCGTTGCCCTCACTGGCGGTGGAGGTGATGCCGGTGATCCCGTCGACGCCCTTGAGCATGGCTTCGATCGGCTCGACGACCTGCTTCTCCACCACGTCGGGCGAGGCGCCCTGGTACGGCGCGAGCACGGACACCATGGGCAGTTCGATGGAGGGCAGCAGCTGCTGCTTGAGCTGCGGGACGGCTATGGCGCCGAAGAGGAGCGCGACGATCGACACGAGGCCGATCAACGCCCTTTGGGCAAGGCTGAAGCGGGACAGCCAGGACATGGATGAGGATCTCTCTGCTGTGACGTCGACGAAGGGCGCCCCAGCCTTTCGCACGCCGCGGCGCCGTGGCGTCGCTCGCAGGTCCCGTCCTTATGTGCGGCATACCGCGTCCGTAGTACACCGCACTACTCCGGGCCGTCCCGCGCTACTCGGCGCGGGGCCGGACCAGTCCCGATTCGTAGGCAATGACCACCAATTGGGCCCGGTCGCGGGCGCCGAGCTTGGCCATGGCCCGGTTCACGTGGGTCTTGACGGTGAGCGGGCTGACCTCCAGCCGTCCGGCGATCCCGTCGTTGGACAGTCCCGCGGCGACGTGTACGAGGACCTCGCGCTCCCGGACGGTCAGCGCGGCCAGCCGCTGCGCGTGCGAGCCGGCCGCGGCCGCGGCGGCTGCCGGATCGGCGCCGCCGCCCTGGGCGAGGAAGGTGGCGATGAGCCCCTTGGTGGCGGCCGGGGAGAGCAGCGCCTCCCCGGCGTGCGCGACACGGATGGCGTTCAGCAGGTCCTCGGGCTCGGCTCCCTTGCCGAGGAAGCCGGAGGCGCCGGCCCGCAGGGCGGCGGCGACGTACTCGTCGACCTCGAAGGTCGTCAGCATCACCACGCGCACGGCGGCGAGTTCCGGGTCGCCGCTGATCATGCGGGTGGCGGCGAGCCCGTCGGTGCCGGGCATCCGGATGTCCATGAGCACGACGTCGGCACGGGTCTGCCGGGCCAGCGCGTAGGCCTGCGCCCCGTCGGAGGCCTCCCCGACGACCTCCATGTCCGGCTCGGAGTCGACGAGCACCTTGAAGGCGCTGCGCAGCAGTGCCTGGTCGTCGGCGAGGAGCACCTTGATGGGCGGGGTCGGGTCCGTCGGAGTGTGGTCCACGGGGTGAGCGTACGTGGGCCCGCGCGGCCGGGGCCCGGTCAGCCCAGGGCCAGGACGACCAGGGCGGTGGTCGCGGAGACCTCGGCCAGGGCTCCGAAGACGTCGCCGGTGACCCCGTCGAAGCGCCGGACGCAGCGGCGCAGCAGGAGTTCCGCGACGAGGAGCGCGGCCAGGACCGCGGCCGCGTACCGGCAGGCGGCCGGGAGGCCCAGCGGGAGGGCGGCGGCCGCGGCGAGCAGCACGACCGCGGTGGTGGCGGTGGCGGCCGCGGCGCGCGGGACCACCCCGGCGACGGCGGCGCCCAGTCCCCCGGGGCGGGCGGCCGGGACTCCCGCGCGGGACGCGAGGGTCATGGCCAGGCGGGCGGTGACCGCGGCGACGACCGCGGCCAGGGCGCCGCGGATCCAGCTGTCGGCGTAGGCGTCGGACAGGGCGGCGGCCTGCACCAGCAGGGCGAGCACCAGGGCCACGACGCCGAAGGGGCCGATGTCGGACCGCTTCATGATGCGCAGGGCCTCGTCGGCCGGCTTGGCGCTGCCCAGGCCGTCCGCGGTGTCGGCGAGGCCGTCCAGGTGCAGGCCCCGGGTGAGGGCGGCCGGGACGGCGACGGTGACGGCCGCGGCGAGCAGCGGGCCCCCTCCCAGCACCAGCAGGAGCACCCCGGGCACGGCGGCGAGCACGCCGACGACCAGCCCGGCGAGCGGGGCGCAGACCATGCCGGTGCGGGCCGCCGGGCGGTCCCAGCGGGTGATGCGGGCGGGCAGCACGGTGAGCGTGCCGAACGCGAAGCGGACGCCGTCGAGGAGCGGGGCGCGCTCCGCGGGCGGCGTCGGGGAGGAGTCGTCGTACGAATCTGTCATCGGCCCGAACGCTACCTGCTCACCACGGACGGTAAATTACCCATTACGCACCAAATAGGGAGTCAGTGGGATGGGTCACTGGTGGTTTCGGAACATCGTCGAACCGGGGAAGCTCCCGCTCCTGCTCGCCCTGCTCTCCTTCGTGACGTCTTTCCTGGTCACCCGCGTGATCACCCGGATGATCCGGGCCGGCCGGGGCCCCTTCAAGAACATCACCCCCGGCGGGATGCACATCCACCACGTGGTGCCCGGGGTGATCCTCGTGATCATCGGCGGATTCGGGGCGGTCGGCAGCGCCCGGCACGGCTTCGGCGCGGCGCTCTCGGCCGTGCTCTTCGGGCTCGGGGCGGGCCTCGTACTGGACGAGTTCGCGCTGATCCTGCACCTCGACGACGTCTACTGGAGCGAGCAGGGCCGCAAGAGCGTGGAGATCGTGGTCCTGACGGCCGCCCTGGTCGCCCTGGTCCTGGGCGGATTCGTGCCCTTCGGGGTGAACGACCTGACCGCCGAGGAGCGGCAGAGCCGCGGGCTGGTCGCCATGAACACCGCCGGCAACTTCTTCCTGGCCCTGATCGCCCTGTGGAAGGGCAAGGCCCGCACCGCCCTGTTCGGCGTGGTGATCCCCTTCGTGGCGCTGATCGGCGCGATCCGGCTGGCCCGGCCCGGCTCGCCCTACGCCAAGAAGTTCTACGCCAATCGCCCGCGCGCCCGGGCCAAGGCCGGCCTGCGCGCCTTCCACCACGACCGGCGCTGGGCGATGCCGCGCCGCAAGTTCGAGAACTTCATCGGCGGGACCCCCGACCCGGAGCGGGCGCCCCTGGAGAAGCCGCCCGCCCCGTGAACACGC
Source organism: Streptomyces sp. NPDC048270 (assembly GCF_040652335.1). Lineage (NCBI taxonomy): Bacteria > Bacillati > Actinomycetota > Actinomycetes > Kitasatosporales > Streptomycetaceae > Streptomyces > Streptomyces sp. NPDC048270. The sequence goes on along the minus strand of NZ_JBEZLV010000049.1, from coordinate 9,843 downwards.
CGACGGGCCCTCCCCGGGAAGGGGGAGGGCCCGTCGGCGCGGAGTCCGTTGGTGCGGGGTCCGTAGGCGCGGTGTACGACCGCGGGGCGCGCCGGCCCCGCTCAGCCGGGGATCAGCCCGTCGTCGCTGAGCATCTCCCGGACCTCGTCCAGCGTCGCGTCGACCCCCGGCAGGATCAGCTCGGACGGCTCCAGCGCCTCGTCCGGAAGCGGCTCGCCGAGCCGGCGCACGGCATCGAGCAGGGCGCCCAGCGTGCGCCTGAAGCCCGTCTCGTCGCCGCTCTCCATCTCCGCGAGCAGTTCGTCGTCCAGCTTGTTGAGCTCGGGAAAGTGGCTGTCGGCCACCTTCACCTGGCCTTCCCCCATGATGCGGACAATCATGACGGACCCCGTCCTACTGCTTGTCGAACCGGTGCTGGGTCTGGGGCTGCTGGGCGGTGCCCGGGGCGCCGCCCTCGAGGGCCTGCTGCTGCGCGGACGGGCCGCCCGCCAGCTCGGCCTTCATCCGCTGGAGCTCCAGCTCCACGTCCGTACCGCCCGACAGGCGGTCCAGCTCGGCCTGGATGTCGTCCTTGGAGCCGAGCCCGCTGCGGTCGTCGAGCGCGCCGGAGGCCAGCAGCTCGTCGATGGCTCCGGCACGCGCCTGGAGCTGGGCGGTCTTGTCCTCGGCCCGCTGGATGGCCAGGCCCACGTCGCTCATCTCCTCGGAGATGCCGGAGAAGGACTCCGCGATCCGGGTCTGGGCCTGCGCGGCCGTGTAGGTGGCCTTGATGGTCTCCTTCTTCGTGCGGAAGGCGTCCACCTTGGCCTGGAGGCGCTGCGCGGCGAGGGTCAGCTTCTCCTCCTCGCCCTGCAGGGTCTGGTGCTGCACCTCCAGGTCGCTGACCTGCTGCTGCAGCGAGGCGCGGCGGGACAGGGCCTCGCGGGCCAGGTCCTCGCGGCCCAGGGCGAGGGCCTTGCGGCCCTGCTCCTCCAGCTTGCCGGACTGGCTCTGGAGCTGGTTCAGCTGCAGTTCCAGGCGCTTGCGGGAGGTCGCCACGTCCGCGACCCCGCGGCGCACCTTCTGGAGCAGCTCGAGCTGCTTCTGGTAGGAGTAGTCGAGGGTCTCGCGCGGGTCCTCGGCCCGGTCCAGGGCCTTGTTCGCCTTCGCGCGGAAGATCATCCCCATACGCTTCATGACACCGCTCATGGGCTTCGCGCGCCCCCTTCTAGACGGACTGTGCTCCAGGTCACCAACAGAACCCACAGTACGGGCCCTGTCTCCATTACCGCACTGTTCGAGTACGGATGCGCTCCTCCTCCAGGACGAGTACGTCCCCGCCGTGTCAGGCGTGAGGAGTAGGTGGGCCCCCGACCGGTACGGACCGGCACGGAGCCGGCCACCGCACGCTCCCTGCATGGGGAAGGACGCGCGCCGTTGCCGGATCGTTCCCCACCGGGGTGGGGCCCGTGCCCGCAACCGCGTAGGCTTGGGTTTTGTGTTTGGTAGCCGCTCCTCCAAGGAAGAGAAGGCCGCCGCCACCGACAAGGTGAGCGCCGACCTCTCGCAGCCCCGTGACCCGCAGGCCCCGAAGGGCCGCCCGACGCCGAAGCGTGCTGTGGCCCAGTCGCAGCGCAAGGCCGTCGTGGCCTCGACCGGCAACCGCAAGGAGGACGCCAAGCGAGCCCGTGAGCGCCGCCGTGTAGAGATGGCCAAGCAGCGCGAGGCGCTGGCCAGTGGCGACGAGCGTTACCTGCCCGTGCGCGACAAGGGCCCCGTCCGCAAGTTCGTCCGCGACTACGTGGACTCCCGCTTCTCGGTCGCCGAGATGTTCCTGCCGCTGGCAGTGATCATCCTGGTGCTGAGCATGGTGCGGGTCCCGTCGATCCAGAACATCGCCCTGATCCTGTGGATGGGCGTGATCGCACTGATCGTGCTCGACTCCATCGGCCTGGTGTTCCGCCTCCGCAAGGCCCTGAACGAGCGCTTCGCGAACGAGCCCCGCCGCGGCGCCGTCGCGTACGGACTCATGCGCACGCTCCAGATGCGCCGGCTGCGCCTGCCGAAGCCGCAGGTCAAGCGCGGGGAACGGCCCTGAGCCGAGGGACGCCCGGAGCGTCGGGGGACGGTTTGGCATGGGGTCCGGGGGGAGCCCGGCTGTGGCTCGAGGGCCTGGGCGGACTGCGCAACGCGGTCCGGCAGGAACTCGTGGGCCGGCAGGTCGACGAGCAGATCGCGCAGCGCTTCCCGGTCGGGCAGCGGCTGCGCGTCCTCGACGTCGGCATGGGCCAGGGCACCCAGGCGCTGCGCCTCGCCCGCGCCGGGCACAAGGTGACCGGACTGGAGAAGGACCCGGGCATGCTGGCCGTCGCCCGTGAGGCGCTGGAGGGCGAACCCGCCGGGATCCGCGACCGCGTCCGCCTCATGGAGGGCGACGGCCGCGAGACCGGCGCCCACTTCCTGCCGGGCAGCTTCGACGTGGTGCTGTGCCACGGGGTGCTGATGTATGTGCCCGAGCCGGACGCCATGCTCGCCGGACTGGCCCGGATGCTGGCTCCCGGCGGACTGCTGTCCCTGCTGGTGCGCAACGGCGACGCGCTCGCCATGCGACCCGGGCTGGGCGGCGACTGGACGGGCACTCTGGCGGCCTTCGACAGCACCGACTACCGCAACCGACTGGGCCTGGACGTACGGGCCGACCGGCTGGCCGGACTGACGGCCACGCTGAACGGGATCGGGGCGCCGCTGCAGTCCTGGTACGGCGTACGCGTCTTCACCGACGGGACCGAGGCGGGCGAGAGCCTGCCGCCCGAGGAGGAACTGGAGCGGCTGCTGGCCGCCGAGGACCGCGCCGGCCGCACCGACCCCTACCGGGGCGTCGCCGCCCTCCTGCACCTGTGCGGAGTCCGCGGCTAGCGCCCGGCGGGGCCACCGGCGCCGGGTCCGCGGGACCCGCCGGGCAAGGGCCCGGCCGGGCCCCGGGAGGCTGCCGGGCCCCCGCAGGGGCTACGCGTCGAGGGCCGAGCGCAGGCTCATCGTGTACAGCTCGGTACCGCCCTCGTCGGACAGCTTCACCTGCTCGACGCCGCCCTCCAGCAGCTCCTTCCAGACCTCACCGATCCAGGACTCCGCGTCCCCCTGCGTGGTGAACTCCTCCGGTTCCACCGCCGGGCTCGCCTCCGTGCCTTCGGCCGTCTCGAACCGCCACGTCCACGCCATGTCCGCCTCCGTTGCTCGTCCGCTGCTCGCCTTGAGTCTGCCCGCAGAGTAGCCGGGCGCGCACCACTCCCGGCGACGCGGGAGGATCTCCCTGTGGAACTCACTCTGCTCGGCACCGGCACACCCGAGGGACTCCCCCGCCCCGGCTGCCCCTGTGCGGCCTGCGCGGTCTCCGTCGGTACCCGGGCGCGCGCCGCCACGGCCGTCCTCGTCGACGGCGCGCTGCTGCTCGACCTGACCCCCGGGGCGGTGCTGGCGGGCGCCCGCGCCGGGCACTCGCTGGCCGGCGTACGGCAGGTCCTGCTGACCCATCCGCACGACGGCCCCGCCGTGGAGCTGCCGCCCGGGCTGCCGGCCGCCGGGCGGGTCCCGGACGGCCGGGAGCTGTCGGTGATCTCGGGGCACCGGGTGCGGGCGGTGCCGATGGACGCGCCGGGCACCGGGTACGAGGTGACGGGCCCGGACGGCGGCCGGCTGCTGTACCTGCCGCCCGGCGGGGCCCCGGCCGGTACCGACGGCCGGGCCGGGCAGCGCCCGTACGACATCGTCCTGGCCGACGTGCTGGGGCGGCCCGAGGCCCTCGCCCGGCTGCGGGCGGGCGGTGCGGTGGGCCCGGCCACGGACGTGATCGCCGTCCACCTCGACCACGACACCCCGCCCGGCCGGGAGCTGGAGCGCCGGTGCGCGGCCGCCGGGGCCCGGGCGGTACCGGACGGGACCACCGTGCGGGTCGGGGAGTACCGCGCGGAGGCGGACCCGCCGCGCCGGACGCTGGTGCTGGGCGGCGCCCGCTCGGGCAAGTCCGTCGAGGCCGAACGGCGGCTGGAGGGCTACCCCGAGGTGGTCTACGTGGCCACCGGCGGCAGCCGCGACGGGGACGCGGAGTGGGCCCAGCGGGTCGGGCTGCACCGGGAACGGCGGCCCGCGAGCTGGCGGACGGCGGAGACCTGCGACCTGGTCCCGCTGCTCGCCGACACCGGTCCGCCGCTGCTGATCGACTGCCTGGCGCTGTGGCTGACGGACGCGATGGACCGGGCGGGGGCCTGGGACGACGACGTGTGGGCCAAGGGCGGGCAGCGCGAGCTGCGCGACCGGGCGGCCGAGCTGGCCGCGGCCGTGCGCGCGACCCGCCGCCGGGTGGTGCTGGTCAGCAACGAGGTGGGATCGGGGGTCGTTCCGGCGACGGCCTCGGGCCGCCGGTTCCGCGACGAGCTGGGCCGGCTGAACGCCTCGGTCGCGGGCGAGTGCGAGCACGTCCTCCTCGTCGTCGCGGGGCTGGCGACCGTCCTCAAGGAATAGCCGGAAACCGGCCACGAGGGCCTGAACCCAAGGCCTGAGGGAGGGCCTTACCGGCTGTACTCTCTGGCAGATGAGCACGCTGAATCTCGACGACTTCTCCGATCTGATCGAGCGCCCCGACGGGGGCGTCCGGCGTGACGCCGAGGAACGCCGTGAACGCCTCGCCGTGCCGCCCGGCGCGCTGGGCCGGCTCGACGAGCTCGCCGAGTGGCTCGCCGCCGCGCAGGGGCGGGTGCCGGTCAGCCCCGTCGCGCGGCCCCGCGTGGTGCTGTTCGCCGCCGACCACGGGATCGCTGCCGAGGGCGTCTCCGCCCGCGCCGCCTCCACCACCCACGAGCTGGTGCGCAGCGTGCTGGACGGGACCAGCCCCGTCGCCATCCTGGCCGACCGGGCCGGCGCCACCGTGCGGATCGTCGACGCCGGGCTGGACTGCGACCCCGGCCTGCTCCCCGAGGACGTGGTCCGCCACCGCGTGCGGCGCGGCTCCGGCCGGATCGACAAGGAGGACGCCCTCACCCTCGAGGAGGCCCGCGCCGCCCTGGAGCTCGGCATCCGGATCGCCGACGAGGAGGCCGACTCCGGGACGGACCTGGTCGTCCTCGGCGACCTCAGCGTCGGCGGGACCACGGCGGCCGCCACCCTCGTCGGCGCCCTGTGCGGAACCGACGCCTCGGTGGTCACCGGCCGCGGCGGCCGGCCCATCGACGACCTGACCTGGATGCGCAAGTGCGCGGCGATCCGCGACGCACTGCGCCGGGCCCGGCCCGTGCTCGGCGACCAGGTCGCGCTGCTGGCCGCGGTGGGCGGGGCCGACCTGGCCGCGATCACCGGCTTCCTGCTCCAGTGCGCGGTGCGCCGTACGCCGGTCATCCTCGACGGCGTCGTCTCGGCGGCCTGCGGGCTGGTGGCCCAGCGGGCCGCGTTCCGCGCCCCCGACTGGTGGCTGGCCGGCCACGCGAGCGGCGAGCCCGGCCAGTCGAAGGCCCTGGACCGGATGGCACTCAACCCCGTACTCGATCACGGCGTCTGCGTGGGGGAAGGAACCGGGGCATTGCTGGCCCTGCCCCTGGTCCAGGCGGCCGCCGCACTCGCGGCGGGACTCCCGGAGCAGGCGGTGCGGGAGCCGGCGCGGTGAGCCGCCGGGATCCGCGGCCCTGACCAGTCCGCGGCCCCCGGAGCCGACCGCTGTGGACGGCAACGCCCCATAAGATCGCTTTTATGGGAGAGGTCCGTTTGACCAGGGCAGAGACCGACCGCGGCACCGTACGGGTACCCGGACCGGCATCCGGCAGGAGAGAGACCGGCGGCGACCCCGCCGGCAAGGGGGCGGGGAGCGGCCGGGAGACCGGCCGGGGGAGCACCCGTTCACGGCGCGGCGCCGCGTTCGCGGTCTGGTACCTGCGGGCCGTCACCTTCGTCAACTTCCTGAGCGCGGTGTGGGTTTCGCTCGGGCAGGACCTGCGCCGCCACAACGCCGCGGACTTCTACACCCCGTACCTGCTCACGGCCGGCTTCGCCTCCGGGCTCTTCTGCCTGCTGCTGGCGGTCACCATGGGCCGGCGCAAGCGGGCCGCCTGGATCCTGAACCTCGTCCTCGGCGGCATGCTGCTGCTCGACTTCGCCCGCGCGGCCTTCGTGCCCTGCTCGTGGGGCCCCGACGTGTGCTACCCGCAGTTCCGCGAACACCCGCAGAACTGGGTCTCGCTGGGCCTGACGGCGGCCTTCGTCCTCGCCCTGCTGCTGGGCCGCCGGGAGTTCTACGCGAAGGGCGACCGCTCCAACCCCGCGCTCGCCACCCTCGTCGCCGGCGTCGGCCTGCTGGTCACCTCGCTGGTCGCGGCCCTGCTCGTCGGTGCCACCAACACCGCCGAGAACAGCGCCGGGGCCACCTTCCTGACCCGCTGGCGGTACGGGGCCATGCGGCTGATCACCCTGGACCCGGACGCCCGGGCCTACAGCACCATCGACACCCCCGGCTGGGTGGACGTGTTCGTCAACGTGATGTCGATGCTGCTGCTGCTCGCCGTGCTGTTCGCGGCCTTCCGCTCGCGCCGCGTCGTCGACCCCCTCTCCGAGGAGGACGAGGAGCGGCTGCGGGCGCTGCTCGCCCGGCAGGGGGACCGCGATTCCCTCGGCTACTTCGCGCTGCGCCGCGAGAAGTCCGTCATCTGGTCCCCCACCGGCAAGGCCGCCGTCACCTACCGCGTCGTCGGCGGGGTCTCGCTGGCCTCCGGCGACCCGATCGGAGACCCCGAGGCCTGGCCCGGCGCCATCGAGCCGTGGCTGGCCGAGGCCCGCGAGCACGGCTGGGTGCCGGCCGTGATGGGGGCGAGCGAGGAGGCCGGGCAGATCTACGCCCGGCACGGCCTGGACGCGCTGGAGCTCGGCGACGAGGCGATCGTGGAGACCGCCGAGTTCACCCTGGAGGGCCGCGCCATGCGGACCGTCCGGCAGGCCTACAACCGCGTCAAGCGGGCCGGGTACACCGTACGGATCCGCCGCCACGCCGACATCCCGGCCGACGAGATGGACGTGCTCCTCGAACGGGCCGACGACTGGCGCGACGGCGCGACCGAGCGCGGCTTCTCGATGGCGCTGGGCCGACTGGGCGACCCCGGCGACGGCCAGTGCGTGATGCTGGAGTGCACCGACGGCAACGGCGACCTGCGGGCCGTGCTGTCCTTCGTGCCGTGGGGGCCGGCGGGCCTGTCGCTGGACCTGATGCGCCGTGACCGGGACTCCGAGAACGGCCTGATGGAGTTCATGGTCATCGAACTCCTGGAACGCTCCAAGGAGATCGGGGTCAGCCAGGTCTCGCTGAACTTCGCCATGTTCCGGTCCGTCTTCGAGCGCGGGTCCCGGCTCGGCGCGGGTCCGGTGCTGCGGATGTGGCGCTCGCTGCTGAGCTTCTTCTCCCGCTGGTGGCAGATCGAGTCCCTCTACCGGGCCAACGCCAAATACCGGCCGATCTGGGAACCGCGGTTCATGCTCTTCGAGAAGAGTTCGGACCTGCTGCGGATCGGTATCGCGGCGGGCCGGGCCGAAGGCTTCCTGGAGGCCCCCGGCCTGCCGAAGTGGCTGCACCGCAGACACCTGGAGACCCGCCGTGACAGCGTGGAACACCTCCGCACTCGGGCGGTTCGCCCGCCGTGAGTGGGGTCCCCTGTTCTGGACCGTACGGGACGCGCTCGCCCGCGACACGTGGCGGGCGATCCCGATGACCCTCGGCGCGGTCTGCCTGACCTCGGTCTTCCAGATCGTGCAGAACACCTCCTGGGGTTTCCAGCCGGTCCAGAACCTCGGCTCGGTCAAGGCCGTCGACCCGCTCTGGCTGGCCCTGCTGCGCACCCCCCTGTCGCTGTTCGTGCCCGCCCTCGACCTGCCGGTCTGGGGCGCGCTCGCGCAGATCCTGCTCGTCTTCGGGATCTCGGAGATCTGCATCGGCTGGTGGCGCACGCTGGTGATCGGGTACGTGGCCACGCTCGCCGGGACCACGTACGCGCGGATCGGGCTCGCGCTGGGCCCGGACCACCCGCTGGGCCTGCCGCTGTCCGACCGGATCGTCAACGACACCGGCCCCTCGGCGGCGGTGGTCGGCCTGGCCCTCTACCTCTGCTGGCGCTACCGGGCCTACGCCACCGGCGCCGCGGTGGTGCTGGTGATAGTCGGCGAGGTGCTGGTCAAGAACAACCTGGCGGGCAAGGAGCACCTCGCGGCCATCGCCGCCGTGATGGCCCTGTGCGCGGTGCGGGCGAAGTGGGGGCCGCGGCGCTCCCGCGGGCCGCTGGGCGGGCAGCCGCCGCAGCTGGACACCCGGCCGCAGTGAGACGGCCGGACGGGCGGGACGGGCCGCGCGGGGCAGGCCGTACCGTATCGGGGTGACGACAGACCTCGGGCGTTTCGCGCCCACCCGGCAGTGGATGCGGGCCCATCCGCTCGCCACCGATGCCTTGCTCGCGTTCGGGGCGCTCGTCTGCATGGTCCTCGGCTCCTTCGCCGATCCGCACGGGCCGCACGGGCCGACCTTCGGGACGCGCGACCCCGGCCCGTTCTCGCTGCTGCTGATGCTGTTGGGCGCGGCCGTCCTGGTGTTCCGGCGCCGGCAGCCCCGCGCCGTGCTGGCCGTGACCTGCGGGCTCTCGCTGCTGGAGCTGACCACCGGCGAGCCGCGGGCGCCCGTCGCCATGTGCACGGTGATCGCCCTGTACACGGTGGCCTCGTGCACCGACCGGCCCACGACCTGGCGGATCGGACTGCTCACCATGGCCGGGCTGACGGGCGTGGCCATGCTCGCCGGACCGCTGCCCTGGTACGCGCAGGAGAACCTCGGCATCTTCGCCTGGACCGGGATGGCCGCTGCCGCCGGGGACGCCGTGCGCAGCCGGCGGGCCTTCATCGACGCCATACGGGAGCGGGCCGAGCGCGCCGAGCGGACCCGGGACGAGGAGGCGCGGCGGCGGGTCGCCGAGGAGCGGCTGCGGATCGCCCGGGACCTGCACGACGTGGTGGCGCACCACATCGCCCTGGTCAACGTCCAGGCCGGGGTGGCCGCGCACGTCATGGACAAGCGGCCGGACCAGGCCAAGGAGGCACTGGCGCACGTACGCGACGCCAGCCGGTCGGCGCTGAACGAGCTGCGGGCCACGGTCGGGCTGCTGCGCCAGTCCGGCGACCCGGAGGCGCCGACCGAGCCGGCGCCCGGGCTGGCCGTCCTGGACGAGCTGGTGGACACCTTCCGGCACGCCGGACTGCCGGTGGAGGTCATCGTCCAGCTGGGCCCCGAGCCGGGCCCGCTGGCGGCCGCGGTGGACCTGGCGGCGTACCGGGTGGTCCAGGAGGCGCTGACCAACGTGCGCAAGCACGCGGGGCCGGGGGCCAAGGCCGAGGTCAGCGTGGTGCGGGTGGGCCCGTCGGTGGAGGTGACCGTGCTGGACGACGGCGGCGACTCCGCGGACGGCGCGCCGGCCGCGGTGGATCCGGGCGGCGGCCACGGCCTGCTCGGCATGCGCGAGCGGGCCACGGCCCTGGGCGGCTCCTGCTTCACGGGCCCCCGCTTCGGCGGCGGCTACCGCGTCCACGCCACCCTCCCCTTGGCCTAGCCGACCCTCTCCGGCCTTGGCCAAGCCCGTCCGCCCTTGGCGAGCGCATCCGGCCTTGGCCGGGCGAACACCAGCCGCGACCGGGGCCCATCCAGCCTTGGCCGGGCGAACACCAGCCGTGACCGGACTCATCCAGCCTTGGCCGGGCGAACACCAGCCCCTCCGGCGTTTGAGGAGCGGGGTCTGGGGCGGAGCCCCAGGAAACCCGGCTCCGCCGGGCAGGGGGGGGGGGGGGGGCGCGCGCGGC
>NZ_JBEZLV010000048.1:0-37371 GCF_040652335.1 Streptomyces sp. NPDC048270 | reverse complement strand
TCTGGCGTTGATTTTTGGCACGCTGTTGAGTTCTCAAGGAACGGACGCTTCCTTTGTACTCACCCTCTCGGGCTTTCCTCCGGGCTTTCGTTCTGCGTTCTTGCTGTTCTTGCGTTTCCGACTCTATCAGACTCTTTCGGGCCCGACTTCTTCGGTGCTTTCCAGGTTCTGCGCTTTCGCGCTTTCCCTTTCCGGCGATTCCGACTCTAGCAGCGTTTTCCTGTCCCTCTGACCACTCACCGGTTTGCCACGAGGGCATGCGGGAAGTAATCGAGTTCAAGATCGACGCTGGAAGTGGAAGAGTCCCGTCCATCCAGCGTTCGCGAGAAGTTCACACGAAGCGCCGTGGCGGGAGTCACGACAGTACAGGCCGTGCGGTGCCCAAGCAAATCGATTCAGGCGTATGGTCTAGTCCACCGGTCTAGTCCACTAGTCTCCGTGCCAAAGGGCCGTCCGGATCAGGACCAACATCGGGCGAACCCGAACATCTCGTGACTTATCCTTCTGAAGAGTACGCCGTTCGCAACAGGTAGTGACGGCGACACTGAGAAGCTCCACCCCTGGGAGGCCCCCATGACCAGCGTGACGTCCCCACTTGCCGGGCGCGCCATCGGACTCGCGGCAGTGCCCGATCCGGTGTTCTCCGGCGCGATGGTGGGACCGGGCACCGCTATTGATCCCGTGCGCGAGCCCTCGGAGGCGGTGTCCCCCGTAGATGGTGTGGTCGTCTCCCTGCACCCGCACGCGTACGTCGTAGTCGACGGCGAAGGCCACGGCGTGCTCACGCACCTGGGGATCGACACCGTTCAGCTCAACGGCGAGGGCTTCGAGCTCCTCGTGAACAAGGGCGACACCGTGAGCCGCGGCCAGGCCGTCATCCGCTGGAACCCGAAGGCCGTCGAGGAAGCCGGAAAGTCGCCGGTCTGCCCCATCGTGGCGCTGGAGGCCTCCGCGGAGTCGCTGTCCGACGTCGTCGAGTCCGGCGACGTGAAGGCCGAAGAGGTCCTCTTCAGCTGGAAGTGACCTTGTCCGCCTTCACAGGCGAGTCGGACATCCACCGCGGCGGCTGGGCCCGCCGCTCAATCGGAGACGGTGAAATGGAGACAACGCTGCGAGGCGTCGGCGTGAGCCACGGTGTGGCGATCGGCGAGGTCCGGCACATGGGTACGGCGGTCCTCGAGCCGCCGGCCAAGCAGATCACCGCGGCTGAGGCGGAGCGCGAACAGGGGCGCGCGCGCAAGGCCGTGGAAGCTGTGTCCGCCGACCTGATCGCACGCGGCCAGCTGGCCGGCGGCGAGGCTCAGCACGTGCTCGAGGCCCAGGCGATGATCGCCACGGACCCCGAGCTGATGGCGGACGTCGACCGGCGGATCGCCGTCGGCAGCACCGCCGAGCGCGGTATCTACGACGCGTTCGCCTCCTACCGCGACCTGCTCGCCGGAGCCGGCGAGTACATGGCCGGCCGGGTGGCCGACCTGGACGACGTGCGCAACCGCATCGTGGCCCGCCTGCTGGGCGTACCGATGCCGGGTGTGCCGGACAGCGACGAGCCGTACGTACTGATCGCGCGGGACCTCGCTCCCGCCGACACCGCTCTGCTCGACCCGGCGCTCGTGCTCGGTTTCGTCACCGAGGAGGGCGGCCCGACCAGCCACAGCGCGATCCTCGCGCGGGCGCTGGGCGTGCCGGCGATCGTGGCGCTGCCGGGTGCCGGTGAGATCGCCGAGGGCACCGTCATCGCCGTCGACGGCAGCACCGGTGACCTGTTCGTGGAGCCGAGCGACGAGAAGCGGGCCGAGCTGCAGGCCGCTGCCGCCGAGCGGAAGGCCGCGCTGGCCGCGTCCTCCGGTCCGGGTGCGACCTCTGACGGTCACAAGGTGCCGCTGCTGGCGAACGTCGGCGGTCCGGCTGACGTGCCGGCCGCCGTGGAGGCCGGGGCCGAGGGTGTGGGTCTGTTCCGCACCGAGTTCCTCTTCCTGGACGACAGCAAGAAGGCTCCGTCCGAGGAGAAGCAGATCGAGTCGTACCGCAAGGTGCTCGAAGCCTTCCCCGAGGGCCGTGTCGTCGTGCGTGTGCTCGACGCCGGCGCCGACAAGCCGCTGGACTTCCTGACCCCGGCCGACGAGCCGAACCCGGCGCTGGGCGTCCGCGGTCTGCGTTCGCTGCTGGACCACCCGGACGTGCTGCGCACGCAGCTCACCGCGCTGGCCAAGGCCTCCGAGGGGCTGCCGGTCTACCTCGAGGTGATGGCCCCGATGGTGGCCGACCGCACCGACGCCAAGGCGTTCGCGGACGCGTGCCGCGAGGCGGGGCTCCGGGCGAAGTTCGGCGCGATGGTGGAGATCCCCTCCGCGGCGCTGCGGGCCCGCTCGATCCTCCAGGAGGTCGAGTTCCTGTCGCTGGGCACCAATGACCTGGCGCAGTACGCCTTCGCCGCCGACCGCCAGGTCGGTGCGGTGTCGCGGCTCCAGGACCCGTGGCAGCCGGCGCTGCTCGACCTGATCGCGATGTCGGCCGAGGCGGCCAAGGCCGAGGGCAAGAGCTGCGGCGTCTGCGGCGAGGCCGCTTCGGACCCGCTGCTCGCGTGCGTGCTCACGGGCCTGGGTGTCACCTCCCTCTCGATGGGTGCCGCCTCCATCCCCTATGTGCGGGCGACGCTCGCCAAGTACACCCTCGCCCAGTGCGAGCGTGCCGCTGCCGCGGCGCGGGCGTGCGACAGCGCCGAGGAGGCCCGAGTGGCCGCCCAGGCGGTGCTGTCCGGCGAGTGAGCCGGTGTGTTCGATCGAGGGGCCTTCGCCGGTGGCGAGGGCCCCTCGGCCGTTTCCTCAGCGGTGCGGGCCCGGGCCGTCCACCTCGTAGCCGGGGCAGTACTCGACGCCCGGTTCGGGGGCGACGGGCTCGCCGGTGTCGGCGTCCGTGCAGTAGGCGTTGAACACGGCCGCGGCCGAGAGCACGGTGAGGCGTCCGCGGTCCAGCCGCCAGCCGTGGACCCGGTCCCGGTGGTCCTCGGTGGTGGTCCGCAGGACCAGTCCCCCCGATCCGCCGAGGGCGAGTCCGGCGGCGAGGACGGTCACGAAGTCGAGGCCGCCCCGGCCGTCGATCCGCGGTGGCGCCTCGGGGTCGGGGCCGGTCTCGGCGTGGAGGACGGCGACGAGCTGTTCCGCCTCGGTCGGCACGCTGCAGACGAGGTGGTGCCGGCCGGGGCCGGCTCCCGCCATCAGCCGCCGGAGTGCGGCCGTGGCGCGCTCGAAGGAGGCGTGCCCGATGTCCTCGCCGCAGTCCGCGCAGGTGCCGGCTTCGGCGAGGAGCCCGGTCGCGTACTCCCAGGTGGCCTGGCGGACGGCCTCGTCCACGAGCAGGGGGACGAGTTCCTCGATGGGCTGGCCCGTGTACGGCAGGGCGGCGCCGTTGCCCGCCAGTTCCGCGGTGAACAGGGTGCGGGTCTCGGCGGTGTCCGGGTCGAGGCCGTGCTCCGTGCAGTAGTCGGCGTACTCCTCGGGGTCGAAGAGGGCGACCGTGGTGTGGATGCCCTGGCCGGCGAGGGACCGGAGCAGGCCTTCCACGTCGTCGAGGTAGTCGGGGTATTCGTCGCGGTGGTCGAAGACGAAGCTGCGGTAGTCGCGCATCGCCGCGAAGTCCCCGGCGTCGGTCAGGAGGCCGACGGTGCCGGGGACCTCGCGGCGCAGCCTGCGGCGCCGGTCGGATCCCGAGGTCCGCGCGGTCGCGGCGGTGGGCGTGCGCGTGCTGCTGTCCGTCCGGCTGTTCGCCCTCGTGCTCCCGGTGCTGTTCCCCCTGCTGTTCCCGGCGGTGTTCCTGGTGGTGTTCCTCGGTGGCATGACTCCCCCTGCGTGGCGCGATCGCTTGCTCACTCAGAGTAATCACGACCACTGACAGTGGCCTCAGCCGCGGGTGCGGGCCAGCTCCTCGTAGAAGTGGAGGAGGTCGAGGTTGTCGACGGAGCCCGGGTTCACGGCCTTGGCCAGGGGCGCGCCTTGGAGGAGCCGCTTGACCGGGACCTCGATGCGCTTGCCGGTGAGGGTGTGCGGGATGCCCGGGACCTCGATGATCTCGTCGGGGACGTGGCGCGGGGAGAGTTGCTCGCGGATCGTCGCCTTGATCCGGGCGCGCAGGTCCTCGTCGAGGGTGGCGCCGGGGGCGAGGTGGACGAAGAGCGGCATCCAGTAGCCTCCGTTCGGCTCCTCCAGGCCGATGACCAGGGATTCCTTGATCTCGGGGAGGCGCTCGACGGCCTCGTAGATGTCCGCGGAGCCCATCCGGACGCCCTGGCGGTTCAGGGTGGAGTCGGAGCGGCCGTGGATGACGACCGAGCCGTGGTCGGTGATGGTGATCCAGTCCCCGTGCCGCCAGACGCCGGGGAACATCTCGAAGTAGCTCTCGCGGTAGCGGCTGCCGTCGGGGTCGTTCCAGAAGCGGACCGGCATGGAGGGCATGGGGTTGGTGACGACGAGCTCGCCGACCTCGCCGGTGACGGCCTTGCCCGACGGGTCCCACGCCTGGAGGTCGGTGCCGAGGCAGGCTGCCTGGAGCTCGCCGATGTGGACGGGGAGGGTGGGGACGGCACCCGCGAAGCAGCTGCACACGTCGGTGCCGCCGCTGACGGAGGCGATCCAGAGGTCCTCGGCCACCTCGTCGTGGAGCCAGCGGAAGCCGTCGGGCGGCAGCGGGGAGCCGGTGGTGGCCACGCACTTCACGGTGGAGAGGTCGAAGTCGCGCGAGGGGTGGACCTCTGCCTTGCGGCAGGCCATGACGTACGCGGCGGAGGTGCCGTAGAGGGTGGCCCCGGTCCGCTCCGCGATCCGCCACTGGGCGCCGGTGTCCGGGTAGCCGGGGCTGCCGTCGTAGAGGACGACGGTGGTGCCGGTGAGCAGGCCGGAGACGAGGAAGTTCCACATCATCCAGCCGGTGGAGGTGTACCAGAAGAACCGGTCCTCGGGGCCGAGGTCGCAGTGCAGGCCGAGCTGCTTGAGGTGCTCGAGGAGGATGCCGCCCTGGGACTGGACGATGGCCTTGGGCAGGCCGGTCGTACCGGAGGAGTACAGGACCCACAGGGGGTGGTCGAAGGGGACCGCCTCGAAGACGGGCTCGGTGTCGGCGGAGGTCAGGTCCGACCACGCGAGGGTGCCCTCGGGGGCCGGCGTGCCGAGCAGCGGGATGTGGACGACGGCGCGCAGGGAGGGGAGCTCGGCGCGGAGCTCGGTGACGGTGTCGCGGCGGTCGTGCTCCTTGCCGCCGTAGCGGTAGCCGTCCACGGTGAACAGGACGACCGGTTCGACCTGCTGGAAGCGGTCGAGGACGCTGCGGGCGCCGAAATCGGGGGCGCAGGAGGTCCAGACACCGCCGACGGCGGCGGTGGCGAGGAGGGCGACGACGGCCTCGGGGATGTTGGGGAGGTAGCCGCTGACCCGGTCGCCGGGGCGGACGCCGAGGGCGCGCAGCTCGGCGGCGAGGCTGCCGACCTGGCGGCGGAGCCCGGCCCAGGTGACGGGGGTGGGCTCGTGGGTCTCGTCGACGTACAGCAGGGCGGGGTCGTCGGCGCGGGCCGGGTCCTCCGCGGCGCGCAGGGCGTGCTCGGCGTAGTTGAGGGTGGCTCCGGCGAACCAGCTCGCGCCGGGCATGGAGCGGTCGGCGAGGACGGACGTGTACGGGGTGGTGAAGCGGACGTCGAACCATTCGGCGACGGCCTGCCAGAAGGTGTCGAGCTCGTCGACGGACCAGCTGTGCAGGGCGGGGTAGCCGCCGTCGGCCGGGGCTCCGAAGCGCTCGGCCGCCCAGGCCTGGAAGGCGGTGATCCGGGCCGCGGCGATCCGGTCGGGGCCGGGGGCCCAGAGGGGTTCCGGCTGCGTGGCTGAGGTCATGGGTCGGCTCCCGGTCAAGTCTGCGGCTCGCGCTTCGTGTGCGTACGGTGCCATCGCGCGGGGGGTGGGTGCGCGGCGGCTCACAGGGACGATGCCATGTGATCGACATCCGCACCAGAGTCGCCATCGCCGCTCACCGGGGCGGCGGCATGTGGGCGGCCACCAGTCGCCGGCGGTCGCGCGGGGCGGGAGCCGGGACGGGCCCAGGCCGCGCGGGGGCGGGGCCCGGGCCGCGCGGGGGCGGGGCGGGGGCGGTCACCCTCGGGTGAACGGCAGTTGAACGCAGCACCTTCGCTCGGAGCCCGGTGGCAAGGTGACCTCCATGAACGGTCGCGATCTGGTGCGTGCGGTGAAGGACATCGGTTCGGAGCGGGGACGGCGCGCCTGGCTCTCGGCGTGGCGCCGTCGGCGGGCGGACGCGGTGGGGCTGCCGCGCCGGGGTACGGAGCGGGCGCGGGTGCCGGGGCTGCTGACGGGGACGGAGCCCCGGCCGGGCGGGGGTGTGCTGCGGTTCGCCCGTTCGGAGCTGCTGGTACGGGTCACCGCGGGCGGGGCGGTGTTCTGGGGCTGGGACGGCGCCGGGCCGACGCCCTCGTACGCGGTGGTGGGCACGGGGCCGGAGCCGGATCCGCGGGCGGTGCTGGAGCCGGACACCGGGGGCGGCTGGCGGGTGGTGTCGGAGCGGGTCACGGTGGCGGTGTCCCGGCACGGGGCGGTGGAGGTGCGCACGCCGGGCGGGACGGTGCTGCGGCGGGAGCTGCCGCCGCGGTGGTGGGAGCCGGTGCGCGCCGGCGCGCGGGACGGGGAGGCGCGGGGCCGGGTCGGGGATGCCGAGGGGGTCGGGGCGGACGGTGCGGGCGGTGGGGCCGGGGCCGGCGGTGGGGCCAGGGCCGGCGGGGCGGCCGGGGCCGGCGATGGGGCCAGGCCCGGCGGTGGGACCAGGGCCGGCGGGGCGGGCGGTGGGGCCGACGGGTCCGGACTGGCAGCCGGGGCGGACGGTGCGGGCGGTGGGGCCGGCGTAGGGGCCGGGGCGGACCGGGACGCGGGTGGGGCCGGCGGCGGGGCCGGGGCCGGCAGTGGGGGTCGGTGGTTCCTGCGGAGCGAAGTGGCGGCGGACGCACGGTTCTTCGGGCTCGGCGGGCGGTCGGCGGGGCCGCGGCTGCGGGACGGGGTCTACCGGCTGTGGAACACGGACCCGAAGGGCGGGTTCGGACCGGGGGACGATCCGCTGTACCTGACCATGCCGGTGCAGATGGTGGTGGCGGACGCCGGGACGCACCTGGTGTTCCACGACAACCCCTGGGACGGGCGGGTGGTGTTGCGGGAGGGCGAGGAGGGCGCGGGCTCGGGCGTGGACCGCCCGGGGGTGAGCGAACTGCGCATGGAGGGCGGTCCGCTGAGGTGCTGGGTGCTGGTGGGGCCGCCGGCGCGGGTGCTGCAGGGCTGGTCGGGGCTGACGGGCGCGGCGGCGGTGCCGCCGGAGTGGGCGCTGGGCTACCAGCACGCGAAGTGGGGCTTCGGGAGCGCGGAGGAGGTGCGCCGGGTGGTCGGCGGCTACGCGGAGCGCGGGTTCGCGCTGTCGGCCGTGCACCTGGACATCGACCACTACGACGGGCACCGGGTGTTCACCGTGGACCGGGGGCGGTTCCCGGACCTGCCGGGGCTGGCACGGGAGTTGGGCGAGGAGGGGGTGCGGCTGGTCTCGATCGTCGATCCGGCGGTGAAGGCGGGCGACCCGGTGCACACGGCCGGGCGGGCGGTGGGGGCGCGGGGGGCGTTCGTACGGGACGCGCAGGGTGCGGAGGTGCGCGGCGAGGTGTGGCCGGGCGAGTGCGCGTATCCGGACTTCACGGATCCGGCGGTGCGGGAGTGGTGGGGCGGGCTGTACGAGGAACGGCTGGCGCAGGGCTTCGCCGGGTTCTGGCATGACATGAACGAGCCGGTGTCCTTCACTCCGTTCGGCGATATGACGCTGCCCCGCTCGGCGCGGCATTCGATGGACGGCGCGGGCGGGGACCACCGGTCCGGGCACAACGTGTACGCGCTGGGGATGGCGCGGGCCGGCTGGGAGGGGCTGGTCCGGCTGCGGCCCGCGGAGCGGCCGTTCCTGTTCTCCCGGTCGGGGTGGGCGGGGATGCAGAGGTACGGGGGCACCTGGTCGGGGGATGTGGAGTCCAGCTGGGAGGGGCTGCGGGCCTCGCTGGCGCTGGTGATCGGGCTGGGGCTGTGCGGGGTGCCGTACTCGGGGCCGGACGTCGGCGGCTTCGGCGGATCGCCCTCCCCCGAGCTGTACCTGCGGTGGCTGCAACTGGGGTCCTACCTGCCGCTGTTCCGGACGCACTCGGCGATCTGGGCGGGGCGGCGGGAGCCGTGGGAGTTCGGGGCCGAGGTGGAGGAGCACGCGCGGGCGGTGATGGCGGAGCGGGAGCGGCTGCGGCCGTACTTCGTGACGCTGGCGCACCTGGCGCGGCGGACCGGGGCGCCGTACGTACGGCCGGTGTGGTGGGGCACGCCGGAGGAGCGGCGGCTGCGGGACTGCGAGGACGCGTTCCTGCTGGGCGACGCGCTGCTGGTCGCCCCGGTACTGGAGTGCGGGGCGGACCGCAGGGCGGTGTGGCTGCCGCGGGGGCGGTGGTACGACACGGCCACGGGGGTGGCGTACGAGGGTCCGGGGCAGATCCTGCTGGATGCTCCGCGGGGGCGGATCCCGGTGCTGGCGCGGGCGGGGGCGGTGATTCCGGTGCGGGGGGCCTCCGGCGGGGGCGTGGAGCTGGAGGTGTGGGCGCCGGCGCGGGGGCGTACGGGCGGCGGGGTGGTGATCCGGGACCCGGAGCCGGGGTTCGAGGCGGGCTCTGTCGAGCGGTACACCTCGCGGTGGGCTGGGGAGGGGGTGGTGGTGGCGGACGAGGCGGGGGCGGTGGTGCGGGGGGTGGTTGTGCGGGGGGTTTAGGGGGCGGGGCGGGTGCCGGGGCAGGTGCGGCTTCAAGAACGGGGCTCCGCCCCGGGCCCCGCGCCTCAAACGCCGGCGAGGCTGGGGTTGGGCTCTGCCCCCGGCCTCGCGCGTCGAACGGCGGGGGGGGGGTGGCTGGGGCCGCGGGGTGAGTGCGGCTTCAAGAACGGGGCTCCGCCCCGGACCCCGCGCCTCAAACGCCGGCGAGGCTGAAGTTGGGCCCCGTGCGCCAGACGGGGGCGGGGCCGGAGTTGGGCCCCGTGCGTCGGGCGGGGGCGGGGCTGGGGTTGGGCGTCGTGTGGCGGGCGGGGGCGGGGGGTTAGGTGTAGTGGCCCTCGAACCAGGTGTTCGCGGCCTGGGTGTGGAGGGGGAAGGCCAGGTCCGTGGGGGTGTGGAGGATGTGCCAGCCGGTGGTTTCGTTCGTGGGGGCCGAGGCGGGGAGGGTGGTGGCCGGGCGGGGCGGGAGGAGGCCGAAGAGCAGGAGGTGGCCCGCCGGGGAGCTCAGGGCGTCGGCCAGGGTGACCTCCGCGGCGGGGGCGGTGATGCCGGTCTCCTCGCGGAGCTCGCGGACCACGGCCTCGCGCCAGTCCTCGCCGAAGTCGATGAAACCGCCGGGCAGGGCGATGCCGCCGAGGGCTGGTTCGATGGTGCGGGTGATGACCACGAGGCCGGTGCCGTCCGCGTCCTCGACCGGGAGCAGGGCGACGGCGACCGGGAGCGGGTTGCGGTAGGCCACGGCCCCGCAGGCGGCGCAGGCGCGGGGCCAGGTCCGGGTGGGGTAGGGCGCTCCGCAGGTGGAGCAGTGCGAGTCCCTCAGCTGTGCCGACATGCGGCGATGGTAGGGCAAGGGGTGTCCGGGCGGCGGGTGTTGGGGGGAGCCCGTCTCGGCGGCCGCCGTGTCGGGGCGTCCCGGCGGGTGTCGTCCGGGTGCGGCCGTGAGTACCGTGCCCGGCATGACTTTCCGTTCGTACGAGGAGTTCTGGCCGTACTACGTCGCCATGCACTCCCGCGCCGCCACCCGCTGGGTCCACCTCGCCGGGACGCTCTCCGGCCTTGCCGTCACCGCCTACGGGGTGGTGCGGGGCCGGAAGCGGTATCTCGCCGCGCTGCCGCTGATCGGGTACGGGACCGCGTGGCCGGCGCACTTCCTCATCGAGGGGAACAACCCCGCCACCTTCGGGCATCCCGCCTGGTCCCTGCGCGGGGACGCCCAGATGATCCGGATGATGCTGGCCGGGCGGGACGCGGAGCTGGGCGAGATCGCCGAGAAGTGGCTCGCCGAGAACCGGTGACCCGGCCCGCCCACCCGTGACACACTCCTGACGATGCGTCAGGTTTCTGCATGGGAGGGGTCTTGGCACTCACACGTACACCCGTCGTGAGCGGGTGGTTCACCGAATCCGCGGCGGACGGCGGCTTCCGGCTGCTCGGCACCCGGTGCTCGGCCTGTACCGCGGTGTTCTTCCCGCGCGAGGACGCGTACTGCCGCAACCCGCACTGCCCCGGCGGCGGGGAGCTCGCCGAGGTGCCGCTGTCCCCGCGCGGGCGGGTCTGGTCCTACACCGACGGGCGCTACCGGCCGCCCGCGCCCTACGTGTCCGACCGGGCCGGACCCTGGGAGCCGTACACCCTGGTCGCGGTGGAGCTGGAGGCCGAGGGGATGGTGGTGCTCGGGCAGGCGGCGCCGGGCGTGGGGGTGGGCGACCTGGCGGTGGGGATGGAGGTCGAGGTGGTGGGCGGCGTGCTCAACGAGGACCCGGACACCGAAACCGCCTGGACCACCTGGCAGTTCAAGCCGGTGGGAGGGAACGCGTGAGCGCCGACGTCGCCGTCCTCGGGGCCGGGATGCACCCCTGGGGCAAGTGGGGCCGCAGCTTCGTCGAGTACGGCCGGGCCGCCGCCCGGGCCGCGCTGGCGGACGCCGGGCTGGACTGGAAGGACGTGGGCTCGGTCGTCGGCGCCGACACCGTGCGCGCGGGGTACCCGGGCTACGTGGCCGGCGCGACCTTCGCCCGGGCGCTGGGCTGGCAGGGCGCCCGGGTGACGAGCGTGTACGCGGCCTGCGCGTCCGGCGCCCAGGCGATCGGCACGGCCCGGGCGCAGATCCTGGCCGGCCTGGCCGACGTGGTGCTCGTGGTGGGCGCCGACGCCGCGCCCAAGGGGTTCTTCGCCCCGGCGGGAGGCGACCGGCCCGACGATCCGGACTGGCTGCGCTTTCGCGTGCTGGGCGCCACCAACCCGGCGTACTTCGCCCTGTACGCGCGCCGCCGGATGGCCGTGTACGGGGACACCCAGGAGGACTTCGCCCAGGTCAAGGTGAAGAACGCGGCGGCCGGGACGCTCAACCCGAACGCCCGCTACCGCAAGGCCGTCTCCGCCGAGGAGGTGGCCGCCTCGGCGGTGGTCGCCGATCCGCTCCGGCTGCTCGACATCTGCGCCACCTCCGACGGCGGCGCGGCGCTGGTGCTCTCCAGTATGGACTTCGCCCGCTCGCGCGGGATCGGCGACCCGGTGCGGATCCGGGCGGTCTCGACGGTGACCCCCACCTATCCGCGGACGGTCCTGGACCTGCCGGACATCGCCACCGACTCGGCGGTGGCGGTGCGGCCCGCGGCCGGCTCCTTCCGCGCCTCGATCGCGCGGGCCGCGTACGAGGAGGCGGGGCTCGGCCCGGACGACCTCTCGCTCGCCGAGGTCTACGACCTCTCCACCGCGCTGGAGTTGGAGTGGTACGAGGACATCGGCCTGTGCGGGGAGGGTGAGGGCGCGAAGCTCGTACGGGAGGGGGCGACGGCTCTCGGCGGGCGGATCCCCGTCAACGCCAGCGGCGGGCTCGCGTCGTTCGGGGAGGCGGTGCCGGCGCAGGCCATCGCCCAGGTGTGCGAGCTGACCTGGCAGCTGCGGGGTACGGCCGGGGAGCGTCAGGTGCCGGGGGCGCGGGCCGGGATCACCGCGAACCAGGGGCTGTTCGGCCATGGATCGGCCGTGGTCGCGGTGCGCTGAACCGCCCGCGACGGGCAGGTGTTGCCGGAACGCTTGACGGCCCCCGGCCGCGGGTTCACACTCGCTCCACGGTCCCGTGCGGCGCCCGGGACTGCGGATCCCCCCATGAGAGCTGCGGCCCGTACCCCAGTCGGCGGGGGTACGGGCCGCCTCCCTGTCAGGTCCCTGCCGTCAGGCTCCGGCGCCGCGCCCTGGCCAGCGACATCGCGTGCTCCACGACACCGACGAGCACGTCCTTCACGGACTCCCGGTCCCGCGCGTCGCACAGCAGCACCGGCACCCCGGGATCGAGGTCGAGCGCGTCCCGCACGGTCACCACCGGGTGCCGGTCCGCGCCGTCGAAGCAGTTGACCGCGACGACGAACGGGATCTCGCGGCGCTCGAAGTAGTCCACGGCGGCGAAGCAGTCGGCGAGGCGGCGGGTGTCCGCGAGGACGACCGCGCCGAGCGAGCCCTGGGCGAGCTCGTCCCACAGGAACCAGAAGCGGTCCTGGCCAGGCGTGCCGAACAGGTACAGGACCAGGTCCTCGCGCAGCGTGATGCGCCCGAAGTCCATGGCCACGGTCGTGGTGCTCTTCCCCTCCACTCCCCCGGTGTCGTCGATGCCGGCGCCCGGCTCCGAGAGCAGCTCCTCGGTCCGCAGGGGTTTGATCTCGCTTACCGCACTGACGAGGGTGGTCTTGCCCACCCCGAAGCCGCCCGCGACCAGGATCTTCAGGGTCAGCGGCTCGACCGGTGACACGGCATGCATGGCACCGGTGCGGCTAGAGCGCCCGAAGGCCATCGATCACCTCACGCAGTATGGATTCGTCGGGCAGTTCGGCCGGCGGTACCGGCCGGGTCACGTGGACCAGTTGGTCATCGGCCAGGTCACCGATCAGGACGCGCACGACCCCGACCGCGAGGTCCAGGTCCGCCGCGAGTTCGGCGACCGACTGGGGCCGGTCCCGGCACATCCCGAGGATGTGGGCGTGCTCCGGCGACAGGGTCATGTCCCAGACCGGATCGTCGGCGGCCGCTTCGGCGACCACGAGCGCGATCAGGTCCAGCCGGTGCTGGCCCGCGTGGCTGGTCCGCCCGCGGGTCATCGCGTACGGGCGCACGACCGGACCCGCGTCGTCGTCGAACCAGTGCGCGTGGTCGGGGGTCTGGTCGGGCTCCCCGGCCGGGGTGCGGGCGGGGTGGTCCTGGCCTGGATCGCTCATGCCGTACGACTCACCCTCCGGCTGGCAGCCCGGTGCGCGGGGCGGTGGCCAGGTGGTCGCCCACCCGCTTGACCATCAGGGTCATCTCGTACGCGACCTGGCCGACGTCGGAGTCGGAGTCGGCGAGCACGGCGAGGCAGCTGCCGTCACCGGCGGCCATCACGAAGAGGAAGGCCTCGTCGAGCTCCACGACGGTCTGGCGGACCCGGCCGGAGTCGAAGTGCCGGCCGACCCCCTTGGCCAGGCTGTGGAAACCGGAGGCGACCGCCGCCAGGTGCTCGCTGTCCTCGCGGGTCAGGTCCTTGGAGCTGCCGGTGGGCAGGCCGTCGCCCGAGAGGACCACCGCCTTGCGGATGGAGCCGACCTTGTCGACGAGCTCGTCGAGGAGCCAGTTGAGCGGGCCGGAGCCGCGGCCCCTGGTGTCGTTGCCGGTCTGCGGTGCGGTCATCGACCGTCCCCTTCGTTCTCGTGCGCGGGACCGGTGGCGGCGGGGGTGCCTGCCCCGGTCTCGGACTGCTGCTGGGCGTGCTGGTTGCGGCCCGCCGTCCAGCCGCGCTGGAGGGCGGACATGCGCGTGCGTACGTCCTCCGCGTCACGGTCCCGAAGGGGGGCGGTGGCGGCGTTCTCGGAGGCCGCGGCCGCCGTGTTCCTGAGCTGCGGTGCCAGGCTGGCCTGGCGGACCCGGCGGGGCAGTCCGGCGTCGGCCGGCGCGTCGCCGGGACCGGGGGCCGGCGCGGGCGCCGGGGCGGGCGCGCGTGCGGGGCCGGGTTGCGGGGGGACCACGGACACCGGGCGGGGCTCCACGCGGCGGCCGTGCTCGGCGACCAGGGTGGGGGCGGGCCGGCGGCGCGGCAGCGGCACGGCTCCCTGGGATCGGGGGCCGTCGGGCCGGGGGGCCTCCACCCGCTGGGCGTCGAGCCGGACCGGGCCGGTGGGCCGGTCGCGGTCGCGGTGGCGTCCGGTGTGCGGCTTGTCGGCCGGGCGCAGGCCCAGCAGGGCGCTGCGGGGCGTGCCGCCGGGCGGGGTCTCGTCGTCCAGGGTGGCCATGACGGGGCGGGGGACGCCGTTCGGGGCGGCCGGGTGCTCGCCGATGCCGTCCACCGGGTCCAGGCCGAGGACGTCGACGGGGGGCTCCAGCTCGACCGGGCCGCGCAGTTCGGCGACGGGCAGCGAGCGGCCGGACCCGGCGGGGACCGCGCGTTCGACGGCGGCCGCGGACCGCGCGGAGGGGATCGCGCCGGTCCGCCCGGCGGCCTTGGCCGCGGGGCCGTCGTCCAGCCGGATGCCCGTGCCGCTGGTCTCGGGGGCCTCGGTCAGCAGGGCCGCCGGGATGAAGACCACCGCGGTGGTGCCCCCGTAGGGGCTGGGCTGGAGGACGACCTTGACGCTGTGGCGCTGTGCGAGGCGGCTGACGACGAACAGGCCGAGGCGGTCGGTGTCGGAGAGTTCGAACTCGGGGGTCTCGGCGAGGCGGAGGTTCGCGTCGAGCAGCGCGTCGGGGTTCATGCCGAGGCCGCGGTCGTGGATCTCCAGGGTGAAGCCGTTGGCGACGCGCTCGCCGTGCACCTGGACCGCGGTGTGCGGCGGCGAGAACACGGTGGCGTTCTCCAGGAGTTCGGCGACGAGGTGGGTGATGTCGGCGACGGCGGGGCCCGCGATGCCCAGCCGCGGCAGCCGGCGCACCTCGATGCGCTCGTAGTCCTCGACCTCGGCGACGGCGGCCCGTACGACGTCCATCAGCTGGACGGGCTTGCGCCACTGGCGGGAGGGGGCGGCTCCGGAGAGGATCACCAGGCCTTCGGCGTGGCGGCGCATGCGGGTGGTCATGTGGTCGAGGCGGAAGAGGTCGGCGAGCTCCTCGGTGTCCTCGGTCCGGCGCTCCATGGTGTCGAGGAGGGTCAGCTGGCGGTGCAGGAGCACCTGGTTGCGGCGGGCCAGGTTGACGAAGACCTCGGAGACGCCGCGGCGGAGCTCGGCCTGCTTCACGGCGGCCTCGACGGCGGCGCGCTGGAGGGTGTTGAGGGCGAGGCCGACCTGGCCGACCTCGTCCTTCTCGTACTCCAGGCGGGGCGCCTCGGTCTCCACGTCCACGTGCTCGCCCGCGGCGAGGCGGCGCATCACGCTCGGCAGGCGGACGCCGGAGACCTCGTGGGCCTCCTTGCGGAGCCGGGAGAGGTCGCGGATCAGGTCGCGGCCGATGCGCACGGAGAGGATCAGGGAGACGACCAGGGCGATGAAGCCGAGGATGCCGGCGACGGCGGCCTGGATCAGCACGCCCATGGCGACGGGTTCGACGCGCTCCTGGTAGCGGTCCCCGGCGTCGGTGCCCATGACGGCGAGCTCTTCGAGCACCTTCCCGGCGGCCTCGTCCCACTGAGCGGCGGTGACGCGCGGGTTCTTGCCCGGGCCGCCGCCGAGGAACCGCTCCTCGGCGTCGCGCAGCAGCTTGCTGTCGGGGCCGCCCCAGTACCCCTCGAACCGCTGGCGGTCGGCGTCCGGGAGGATCGCCAGGTTGAACTCGTACAGCAGCGCGCGGTTCGCGGCGAAGTCGGAGACGTGCCGGATGTCGGCGGCGCTGACGTTGCGGGCGGCGAGGGCGGAGGCGATGACGGCGTCCTCGCGGGAGAGGGTCTCGCGGGCGCGGGTGATGCCGACGAGGGCGCGGCCCTGCTTGTCCATCTCCACGTTCTCCAGGGCGTGGAGATTCATGAGGAACTCGTAGCAGGGGTCGATGAGCCGGCTGTAGAGGTCCAGTGCCTGGCTGGGGTCGAGGGCGTTCTGGTCGACCGAGCGGCGCAGGGCGCTGATGCCGTGGAAGGCGGCGAGGATGGAGCGCAGGCGCTGGGCGTTCTCGGGGCTCAGCTCGTCGATGACCTCGGGGTCGCGGGCGTTCGCGCTGATCTGCTCGACGGCTTCGTCGGTGGCGGCGCGGCGCTTGGCGAGTTCGGTGGTGGCCGCGGAGGCGCGGGGGTCGCCGATGACGACGAGGGTCTGGCGGCGCTCCTTCTGGATGACGCGGACGACGTCCTCGATCGGGTAGCCGACCTTGTCGATGACGTAGGCGACGTCGAGGAGTTGGACCGCCTGACGACCCGTGATGACCGTGGCGAAGGACCACAGTGCGGTCAGCGAGACGAGCGGCACAAGGAGCAGCGCGACGATCTTCCGGCGGATGGACTTCCCGCGAAAGCGCATGGCCTCCCCAGCCTCCCCCAGCTCGTCCCCGATGTCGGGGGGTCGGTGTTCCGTCGGTCTTCCGTCGTTTAAACCGGCGTGAGCCTACTACTGCCGCGGAGCGGGTTCGAAGGCGTGTCCGGACGTTTTCGGCCGGGCCTCTGGACGAAGATCACGAGTTGTCCGATAATTCCGGTCAAGAGCGGCCCGATATGTGGCAGATGACACTTGGTGGGGCGTCAGTTCCCGCAACGGGATGGATGGCTGGAAGTATTCGTTCCGCCATCACGGAGGCGGGGAGACCGTTCCGCGATGCGGGAATCTCCCGGCGGCGCCGTACGTCTTCTGTTCACGGGGGCACGTCGGGGTAGACGTGTGGGGTAGGCATTGCGGACCGCGCGGTGGGGAGTGAGCGGACCATGAGCAGGTACGAGGACGGCGGGGCCAGGGGCGGCGAGGGCGGGAGCCGGCGCGGGCTGTGGGTGGAGGAGCCGGCCCGGCGGCGCCGGATGCCCGATCCGGTGCGGGCGTCTGCGGTGCGGGCGGTGCTGATCGTGTCCCTGACCCTCATACAGGCGACGGTCGGCTTCTTCCTCACGCTCACCGGATCCTGGCTGGCCTTCCCGATGGTGCTGGGCGCGATCGCGGGAACCGTCGTGGCCACGTGGGGCGTGCTGGACGTGTGGATCACCCGGCAGATGTGGAACCAGCGGTACGGGGTCGTGTCGGAGCCGAGCAGCACGGCCCGCAGCCGCCAGGAGGAGCGCCGGGCCGCCAAGGCCGCCCGTGCCGAGCGGAAGGCGGGCCCGGCCCGCATACCCCGCGAGGACGGCCCCCTCGCGGCGTTCGGCCGCCGCTGAGGAGGCCGGTGCCTCAGCTCCGGCGGAACATCCGGGTGGCGGTGATCTCGCCGTGGATCGCCTCCTGCTCCGGTGACTGCTGCGGCAGGCCCGGACGCAGGTGCTCCTCGACGCTGATGTACTTCAGACCCGCGCGCAGGTCCGCGTCGTTGCGCAGGCGGATGACCAGGGGGAACTCGGCGAGGGCCGTGGTGTCGAACAGGCCCGTCGTGTAGAGCAGCTGGACGCCCAGCGCGTCGGACACGGCCCGCTGGAGCTCCAGCAGGTACGTGGCGTTGGCGCGGCCGATCGGGTTGTCGAGGAACAGCGTGCCCGCGTGGCGGTGCTTGTCGCGGCCGCGGTCGTTGCTGCGCAGCGCCGCCATCGTGCAGTACAGGGCGATCGCGGCGGTCAGCAGCTGCCCGCCGGAGAACACGTCGCCCATCTGCCCGACCGGCACGCGCTCGGCGCGCAGCACCGCGTCCGGCTTCAGGATCTCCACGGAGATGCCCTTGGGCTCCAGCGCCGCCTGGACGCCCCGCAGCAGCAGGGACATCCCGTCGCGGCGGCCCTCGCCGAAGGAGGCGGTGCTGTTCTTCTTCACCGCCGCGCGCGTGGCCTCGTCGATGACCTCGCCCAGCCGCTCGGTGAGCGTGGCCTGGTCCGGCTCCTCGAAGCGGATCCGCAGGAACTCCTGGCCCGACCACTCCCCCAGGCCCTCGGGCAGCTGGGAGAGGCGCTGCGCCGAGCGGAGCGTGGCCAGGGCCGACTCCACCAGGCCGCGCAGCCGGTCGACGATGCTGTCGCGGTTGCGCTCCAGCTGCGCCAGCTCGTCGGTCAGGACCCGCAGGCGCGGGGCGAAGGCCGCGGCCCAGGCCGCCGCGTGCTCGGGCAGGGCGGAGGCGGGCAGTTCCCGGATCTGCTGGCGCGCGGGGGTGCGTACCTGCTCGTAGCGGGTGGCGTTGGCGTGCCGCACCAGGACGTCGCTCGCCTCGCGCACCGCCGCCTCGGCGGCCGACAGGTCGGCCGCGCAGCCGCGCAGCGCGCGGCGGGCCTCGGTGGCCGACTGGCGGGCCTCCTCCAGGGTGCCCGCGTGGGGCGCGGGCTCCTGCTCGTCCTCGGCGTGGGTGTGGTCGCGCAGCAGGTCGCGCAGCAGGGCGGCGGTCTCGTCGAAGCCGCCGGCACCGTCCTCGGCCGTGCGGTGGGCGCGCAGCAGGTCCGCGTGGGCGGCCCGGGCGCTTTCCACGGCGGCGCTGTGGGCGGCGAGCTGGGCGGTGGCCGTCCGCAGCAGGGCTTGCGCGTGCTCGACGTCGCCGGGGACCAGTTCCTCGGGCAGCTCGGTGTGCGCCCCGCCCTCGGCGGGGGCGTGGCGTTCGGCCTCGCCGCGCAGCCGGCCGAGCTGCTCGCTCGCGGTGGAGGCCCGGGTCTCCAGCATCTGGACGAGGGACTCGGCGCGGGCGGCGGCGGCCTGCCGCGAGGGGCCGTCGGAGCCGTCGGGGCTTTCGAGGAGCTGGGCGGCGCGGGTGCGGACCTTGTTGGTGAGGCGGTCCAGTTCGGCGAGGGCGGCGCTCTCGTCGCTCTCGGCGCGGGCCTGTTCGGCGCGCAGGTCGGCGCCGACGCCGACCTTCTCGTACAGCTGGGACGCGGCGCGGTAGGCCTCGCGCAGGTCGGGCAGCGGCGCCTTGGACGCGCCGTCGTCCTCGGGGAGCGGTTCGGGGGCGCCGGCGATGTCGGCGCGCTCGGCGCGCAGGGCGCGGGCGGTGCGGCGGGCGTCGTCGGCGGCGCGCTGGGCGGCGCGCCGGTCCTCGTCGGCGGCGCGGGCCCGGTCCAGGCAGACCTCGGCGCGGGCCTCGGACTCGGCGGCTTCGTCGGCGAGTTCGCGGAGCCGGGCCTGCCATCCGGCGCGTTCGCGCAGGCGGAAGGCGAGCCCGGCCAGGGCGTCGGCGACGCGGCGGGCCCGCTGGGCGGTGTCCTGGCGCTCGTCGCGCACCCGGGCCGCGTCGGCGGCGGCCTCGTCGGCCTCGGCGCGTACGGTACGGGCCTCCGCGAGCTCGGCGTCGGCCTCCTCGGCGAAGGCGCGGGCGGCCGCGGCCTGCCGGGCGAGCTCGGCGAGGCGGCCGGCCGGGCAGCCGGTGCGCCAGGAGGCGAGGCGGGCGGCGAGCTCGCGGTCCCCGGCGAGGCGGGCGGCCAGCTCGCGGATGTCGGTGTCGCGGGCGGTGGCGCGGCTGCGCAGCGCCTGGCGCTCCTCGTCGGCGGCGAGCTCGTCGTGCATGGCCGGGTTCGGCGGGACGAGGAACACCGCGTCGGAGTCACCGGCCGGCGGTACGGGGGCCAGCAGGGCGGCGGCGGTGCCGACGGCCACGGTGGAGCGGGGCAGCAGGGCGGCTGCGGAGAGGACCTCGCGGGCGCGGCTGTGGGTGTCGGGGTCGGTGATGACGACGCCGTCGACGAGTTCGGGGCGGGCCGCGAGGACGGCCGCGTGGTCGGCGGGGTCCACGGACTGGGCGAGGTAGCGCCAGCCGGGCAGGGCCGGGATGCCGTGTTCGCCGAGGTACTCGACGGTGGCGAGGACGTCGGGGCCGGGCGGCAGCAGCCCGCCGTCGCCGAGCGCGCCGAGGATGCGGGCGTCGTCGGCGGCGGCGGTGCGCAGCTCGAACAACTGGCGTTCGGCCGCGGCCACCGCGTCGGTCAGCAGCTGGTGGAGGTCCTCCGCGTTCCGGTCGAGGTCCTCGGCGGTGAGCCGTCCGGCGGTGTCGACCAGGGCTGCGACGGCGCCCCGGGCTCCGGCGGGGCCGGAGCCGCCCTCGTCCGTACCGCCGCCGGGGGCCGCGCCGCGGGGGTGCGGGAGGGCGGCGGAGGCGGCGGACGGGAGGCCCAGGAGGGCGGTCAGGCGCGGGGATTGGGCGAGGGAGGCCGCGGCGCGGTGTTCGGCGTCGTGGGCGGCCTCGGCCGCGTCGGCGGCGTCCGCGGCGCGGGCGGCGGTGAGCTCGGCGCGGGATTCCGCGGCGGCGCCCTCGCGGGCGGCTTCGGCGGCGGCGCGCGCGGCCTCGCGGGACTCGTCCCAGGCGGCGACGGCGGTCTTCTCGGCGTCGGCGGCGGCCAGCGCCGCCCGGGCCGGGTCGGCGTCGGGGGCGGAGTCGTCGAGCCAGCCGGCGCGCACGGCCTCGGCGGTCTCCTGCTGGACCTCGCCCAGACGCGAGCGGAGGTGTTCGGCCTCGCTGCGGGCCCGCTGGGCGGCCGTGGCGGCGGCGGTGGCGTCGCGGTGAGCGGCCTCGCCGGTGGCCTGGAGGCCGGCGGAGCGCTCCTCCTCCTCGTTGGCGACCCGCTCGCCGTGCTCGGCGGCGGTGTGCAGGGCCCGTACGAGGTCGGCGGCGGCGGTGGCCCGGGCGGCCAGCGCCGGGGCGGCGTCGCGCTCGGCCTCCAGGATCGCGGCGGCGACCCGGGCGGAGCGGTCGGCGGCGGCGCGGTGGCGCAGTACGGTCTCGGCCGCCTGCCACGCGGAGTGCAGGGTGCGTGCTTCGAGGAGCTCGCGGCGCTGGGCGGTGGCGGCCTTGTCGGCGACGGTCAGGGCCAGCGAGGCGTGCCGGTAGGCGAGTTCGGCGGAGACGGCGGCGCTGCGGGCGCGGGCGGATTCGGCGGCGGTGACCGCGTGGGCGGCGCCGGTGACGCGCTGGGCGAGGTCGGCGGCGCGGCCGCGCTCCTCGGTGGCGCGGGCGGACAGCCGCCGGGCCAGGGTGCGGGTGCGGCGTTCGGCGCCCGCGTGGACGTCGCGCAGCCGGGATCGGGTCCCGGCGGCCTCGACGATGCGTCCCAGGAGGTCCACCGAGCCTGCCGTGAAGTCCCGTTCGGCCATGAGCTCGGCGCGGCGGCCGAGCTTGTTGCCGAAGCCGTGGACGAGGTCGGCGAGGCCGTCGGTGTCACGGGTGTCGGTGACGGCGCGCAGCAGCAGGTCGGTGAAGTCGGAGTCCTTCTTCACCGCGAAGAGGCCGGCGGCCTCGCCCTCGTCGGCGTTCATCTCGCGCTGGTAGCGGAAGAGTTCGGGGTCGAGGCCGAGGTCGGTGAGGTGCTCGTTCCACCGGTCGTGGATCTCCTCGAAGGAGACCTCCAGGTGCGGGTAGGCCTTGCCGGCCTCGGTGAGGGCGTCGCGGAAGCCCTTCATGGTGCGGCGGCGGCCCTGGGCGCCGGAGGCGCCTTCGACGGGCGGGCGTACGGCGGTGGCCTCGGCGACGGGCAGGCTGTCGAGGCTGAGGCCCGGGCCGGGGCGGAAGGAGTACCAGGCCTCGGCGAACTTGCGCGGGTCGTTGGACACCTGGCGGCCGCGCCATTCGCTGACCTTGCCGACGACCACGCACTCGCCGGTCTGGGTGTGCTGCCACTCCAGGGCGACGTGGCCGCAGTCGTCGGCGAGCAGGAACTTGCGCAGCACGCCGGAGCTGGCGCCGCCGAGGGTGTTGCGGTGGCCGGGGAGCATCACCGAGAAGATCAGCTTGAGCAGGACGGACTTGCCGCCGCCGTTCTCCAGGAAGAGCACGCCGGCGGGCGCGGGGCGGCGCGGCGGGCCGGTGGGCTCGTCCTCGAAGAACTCCGCCTGGGCGGGCGCCGGGTGGGGCACCGGCTCACCGACTCCGCGCAGGTCGAGCACGGTGTCGGCGTAGCGCGCGCCGGCGGGCCCGATGGAGTAGAGGCGGATCCGGGACAGCTCGTACATGGCGGCGGACTCTCGTTGCTTCTCGGTGTTCTCGGTGTGTGCTCGGTACGGAGCGGGTGGTTCAGGCGTGGAACGGCAGGCCGGCGTCGGCCGCGAGTTCCAGGTCGTCGCCCTCGGGCGGCGGCAGCAGGGTGGCGGAGCCGTCGCTGACGGGCACCACGCCCAGTTCCAGGAGTTCGGCCATGGCCGCGCTGCCCGCCATGTCGCGGACCTGGAGCTGGTAGCGGGGGGTGGTGCGGTACGTGCCTCCGGCGTCGTCCCCGGTGCGCTGGAGGAAGCCGGACTCGGTGAGGAAGGCGGCGGCCTTGCCGACGATGCCGGTGGTGGAGCCGGCGAGGCGGCGGGCGTCCTTGGTGGCGCCGGTCGCGCTGCGGCGGGCGTAGACGCGCCAGGCGGCCTCCAGGCCGGGGGCGTCGGAGGCGGGGTCGGTGTTCTCGCCGAGCTCCTCGGCGCGCTCCTCGAGGCGGCGGCAGGTCTGCCGGACGAACGCGTCGACGCCGTTGACGGTGACGCGGCCGATGTAGCCGTCGTCGGCGAGGTCCTCGGGGCGGGGGAAGGCGAGGGCCGCGACGGCGAGGTGGGCGAGGCCGTGCAGGAAGCGGTCGGCGGAGTCGGCGGCCGTGCGGCGGGCGTAGTCGCCCATGCGGACGGCGAAGACGGAGTCCTCGCCGGCGGCCACGGCCATGCCGGCGCGCGGGGACACCTCGAGGACGACGAGGCCGAGGCCGGTGGCGACGGCGTCGGCGAGGCGGCCGAAGGCCGGGTCCTCGCGGTAGCGCCGGAGCAGCTCCGTGTACTCGGCGTCGCGGGCGGGGAGCAGCTTGGGCTGCAGCCCGCACGCGACGAGCCGGGCCGCGTCGGCGGCGTCGGCCGGGGTGACGGTCCCTCCGGGGGCGGGCGCGACGGGAGCCGACGGCGCGTCGGGCTCGCTCCACGCGGGCTGCCGCTCGCTCCAGGCGGGGCGCTCGGCGTGGTGGTCGCTCACGGGTGGATCTCCTCGGCGGTGCGGGTGGTGTGGGCGGTACGGGTGATACGGCCGACGGCGGGCCGCGGTGCGGGCTCCGCCCCGGTGGACGAGGCGGCACGAACCGACACGGGCACGGCCCGCATCGCGCCGGCCGGAGCGGATGACCCGGCCGCCGCCGGCGTGAGCGGGAGCGGGACGGGCGCGGCCCGCCGGGCGCCGGGCGGGGCCGTGAGCGCCGCTGGGGCGGTGGTCATGCCGCCTCCGTGCGGTCCGCCGCCATGCCCGCGGCGTCGAGGAGGGCGGTGCCGACGATCAGGTCGGCGCCGCCGAACTCGGGGTCGTCGAGCTGGGTGCCGTCGTCCACCGCGAAGAGCAGCCGCTCCTCGCCCTGGCGGTAGGCGGTGCCGACGGCGGGGCTCGCCGCGTGGACGGCCAGCAGCGCGACCAGGTACGGCAGGTCGGGGTCGCTGCGGCGGGCCTCGGCCAGCAGGCCCGACAGCCGGCGCGGCGCGTCGTGCGGCAGGTCCAGCAGGTCCATCGCCGCGGCGAGCTGCTCCTCGCTGAACCGGCTGTCGTCCGGGGTCGCGATGAGGTCCGGCTCGGGCATCTCCGCACCGAGGTGCTCCCGCTCCACGGGCGGGGTGAGCAGGATGTCGACCAGGTCCCCCAGCCGTACGGAGACCGGCGTGCGCAGGCCCGCGCCGGAGGCGAAGAACGCGTCCGTGACCCGCCTCGCCCCTTCCAGCGGGAGCGGCAGCAGCGGGGCCACCAGCTGCCCGTAGAGGTCGATGCCGGAGCGCGGCGCCGGGGCGGCGAAGGCCTGGCGGTCCTGCTCGGCGCGGAAGAGCGGCCCGGCGTCCAGCAGCCGGGACTGGAGCTGGGTGTGGCGGCGGATGCAGTCCTTGACGATGTCGACGAGCTCGGCGGCCCGCCGCTTGCTCTCGGGCTCCTCCGCCTCGTCGCGCGCCCGGCGGATGTTGGTCAGGATCGCGTTCTCGTGGCGGTAGCGGTCGGCGACGTGGTCGAGGGCCTCCTCGATCATGTCGGGGACCGACTGGAGCCAGTCCACCGCCCGCACGTTGCGCCGCGTCGCGTCCAGCGTGCGCCGCAGGGTCTCCGCGTACTGCACCGTCCGGTAGCGGGCCTGCTCGGCGGCGAGCTGGGCGTCCGCCAGCCGGCCCCGGCTGATCAGCACCTCCAGCTTCACCTCGGCCGCGATCTGCGCGCTGGTCACGTCGGTGTCGAGGGCGCCGACCAGCACGTTGACGGCCTCGTCGGTCGTGCGCAGGTAGACCGCGCCGCCGTAGCCCGGTACCTCTTCGATCAGCTTGAAGTCGTAGTCGCGCCGGACGTAGACGCCGTCCGGCCCGAAGGTGCCGTAGATCGCGCGGAAGCCGCGGTCCACACTGCCGACGTTGATCAGGTTCTCCAGCACCCAGCGGGCCACCCGCTCGTGCTCGGCCGCGGGCCGGGCCGGCGCCTGGGCGGCCACGCGCGGGAGCAGCCTGGCCACTATCTGCTCGTGGTCGGCGCCCGTGTCGAAGTCCATGTTCAGGGTGACCAGGTCGATCGCGGCCAGCGCGACCTCCGCCATCGCGTAGACCCCGTACTCGCCCGCCAGATTGGCCTTGCGGACGTCGAGGTCGTGCAGCGGGGCGGTGCAGGCGAGCGCGCGCAGCCGCCGGGCCAGGCCCTCGTCGGCAGCCGGGCCCGGCGCCGGGGACGGAAGGGTCTTCGCCGGGGCGGGGAGAGTCACGGACAAAGACTAGGCGCTGACCCTGACAACATCCCAAACGGCATGGTTCGGCCGGATCGTCCGCGGATCGCCCGAGCGCGGTCCTCTACGCTCACCGCATGGCTTCCATGATCACACCCTCCGCGGCGGCGATCGACCTCAACGCCGACCTCGGCGAGGGCTTCGGACGCTGGACGCTCACGGACGACGAGGCCCTGCTCACGGTCGTCACGAGCGCCAACGTCGCCTGCGGTTTCCATGCCGGGGACCCGTCCATCATGCGCCGGGTCTGCGAGCTGGCTGCCGAGCGTGGCGTACGGATCGGCGCGCAGGTCTCCTACCGCGATCTGGCGGGCTTCGGCCGCCGCGCCATGGACGTGCCGGCCGGTGAACTGGCGGACGAGGTGGCCTACCAGATCGGGGCGCTGGACGTCTTCGCACGGGCCGCCGGCTCCCGGGTGTCGTACGTGAAACCGCACGGCGCGCTGTACAACCGCACGGTGCACGATGCCGACCAGGCCGCCGCCGTGGTCGCGGGGGTCCTGACGGCCGGGGGCGCCCTGCCCGTGCTCG
This sequence comes from Streptomyces sp. NPDC048270, assembly GCF_040652335.1. Taxonomy (NCBI): domain Bacteria; kingdom Bacillati; phylum Actinomycetota; class Actinomycetes; order Kitasatosporales; family Streptomycetaceae; genus Streptomyces; species Streptomyces sp. NPDC048270. The sequence continues at coordinate 12,341 of NZ_JBEZLV010000048.1, read as the reverse complement.
GCCTCCCCGGCTCCCTGCTGCTCGACGCGGCCGCGGCGGCCGGCCTGCCCCCCGTGCCGGAGGCGTTCGCCGACCGCGCCTACACGCCCGCCGGGACGCTGGTGCCGCGCACCGAACCGGGGGCGGTGGTTCACGACCCGGACGCCGTGGTGGCGCGGGCCGTGCGGATGGCGGCCGAGGGGTCGGTGACGGCGGCCGACGGCTCCCCGGTCCCGGTCGCCGCCCGTTCCCTGTGCCTGCACGGGGACACCCCGGGGGCGGCGGACCTCGCGCGCCGGGTCCGCGCGGCCCTGGGCGCGGCCGGGGTCCGGGTCGAGGCCTTCGCGTGAGGACCCTCGTGGTCGGCGCGGAGGCCCTCCTGGTCGAGGTGGGCTCGGCCGCCGAGGTGGCCGCGCTCCACGCCGAACTGCTGCGCCGCCGGGACGCGGGCGAGCTGGGCCCCGTACGGGACCTCGTGCCGGCCGCGCGGACCGTGCTGCTGGACGGCGTACGGGACCCGGCCGGGCTCGGTGCCCGGATCGCCGGCTGGGAAGTGCCCCCGCTCGCCCCGTCCCAGGGCCCCCTGATCACCGTCCCGGTGCGGTACGACGGTCCGGACCTGACCGAGGTCGCCAGGCTGTGGGGGGTGGCCCCGGAGGGCGTCGCGGGCATCGTCGGCGAGACCGTCTTCCGGGTGGCCTTCTGCGGGTTCGCACCGGGCTTCGGCTACCTGACCGGGCTCCCCGAGCGCTTCCACCTGCCCCGGCGGGCCACGCCCCGCACCTCCGTCCCGGCCGGGTCGCTGGCCCTGGCCGGGGAGTACGCCGGGGTGTACCCGCGCTCCTCCCCCGGCGGCTGGCAACTGATCGGGTCCACGGACGCGGTGCTCTGGGACCCGGGCCGCGACCCCGCGGCCCTGTTCGCGCCCGGAGTACGGGTGCGGTTCACGGAGGCGGGCCGGTGACCGGGCTGCTGGTGGTACGGCCGGGCGCGCTGACCACGGTCCAGGACCGGGGGCGCCCGGGCTTCGCGCACTTGGGGGTCCCGCGCTCGGGGGCGCTGGACACGGCGGCGTACGCGCTGGCCAACCGGCTGCTCGGCAACGCGCCGGACGCGGCGGCGCTGGAGACCACCCTCGACGGGGTCACGCTCCGGGCCCTGGCCCCGGTCACCGTGGCCGTCACCGGCGCGCCCTGCCCGGTACGGGTGGACGGCCGTCCGGTGGCCTGGGGAGCCGCGGTCAGGCTTCCGGCCGGCGCGGAGCTGGACGTGGGCCGGGCCGAGTCCGGCCTGCGCGGCTACGTCGCGGTGCGCGGCGGCCTGGACGTCCCGCCGGTGCTGGGCAGCCGCTCGACGGACCTGCTCTCGGGCCTGGGGCCTCCGGTCCTGTCGGCCGGGACCCTGCTGCCGGTGGGCCCGGCGGGGCCGGAGCCGGCCCCGCCGGGCGACGTGTGCCCCCTGCCCGGGGCGCCTCGGGAACTGCTGCTCCCGCTCCGGCCCGGGCCGCGGGCCGACTGGTTCACCCCGGCCTCCCTCACCGGGCTGTGGCGCTCGGTGTTCCGGGTGTCGCCGGTGTCCAACCGGATCGGCCTGCGCACGGAGTCGGGGACACCGCTGGTCCGGGCTCGCGAGGGCGAGCTGCCGAGCGAGGGCATGGTCCTGGGAGCGGTCCAGGTCCCGCCGGACGGCCTGCCGGTGGTGTTCCTGGCCGACCACCCGGTGACGGGCGGCTATCCGGTCGTGGGCGTGGTCCCCCGGGGGCCTGCACTGGATGCGGCGGCGCAGGCCCGGCCGGGGGTCGCGGTGAGGTTCGTGGCCGCCCGGTGAAACGTTTGACGGGGCCGCGGCCAAGTACGGAGTGAGGGGGCCGACCGGGTCCCCTACGCAGGGGAGGAACCGGGTGCGCAGCCCACGACACGAGACCGGACCACCGGATCTCACCACGCCCGAGGGGTTCGGCGCGTTCTACGAGCAGCACATCGACGCGGTGCTCGGCTTCGTCACCCGCCGGGTCGCCGACCCGCACCTGGCGGCGGACCTGACGGCGGACATCTTCCTCGCCGCGATGGGTTCGGCCTCCGGCTATCGGCCCAACAGGGGAGCGCCGATCGCCTGGCTGTTCGGGATAGCCCGCAACGTCCTGTCGGGCCACGCCCGCGGGCTGGCCCGCGAGAGCGGCGCGCTGGCGCGGCTCAGCGGGCGGCGCCTGCTCGACGACGAGGACGTGGCGGCGCTGGAGGAGCGGATCGACGCCCAGCGCGCCTTCCGGAAGCTGGCCGAGCGCCACGCCGCCCTGTCCGAGCCGCTGCGCGCCGCGCTCGACTTGGTCGTCCTGGACCAGCTCACCCCGGCCGAGGCCGCCCAGGCCCTCGGCGTCACCCAGACGACCGTCCGCGTACGCCTGCACCGGGCCCGCCGCGCCCTGGGCGCTCCGGGCTCCGCGACGAAAAGCCAGTTGGAGGCAGCCCGATGAGCACCCGGCCCAGCGGCTTCGAGGAGCGGCTGAAGGCCGCGCTCCTGGCCCGTCTCCCGGAGGCCGCGCCCGCGGCCACCCCCCGGCCCTTCGCCCGGCGGTACGGCATCCCGCTCGCGGTGGGCGTCGCCACGGCCGCCGTGGTCGCCGTCATGACCCTGACGGCAAGCACCCACACCGGTTCGCTGCCCGCCGGCACGCCGAGCCCTTCGGGCACCCACGCGCCCAGGATCACGAAGGAGCGGGACGGGTCGCTGCGGTTCGATCTGCCCCGGAAGGAGCAGCTCCCGGCTCTGGCCGACCGGCTGAGGGAACTGGGGGTCGAGGCCGCCGCGTTCCAGCCGGTGCCGGAACGCGAGTGCATGGGGGCGACTTGGACCTGGGGCAAAGTCCCGCAGGACGATCCCGCGGCCGGTGTGTCGCGCGCCGATGACGGACGCACCCTCAAGGTCAACCCGAAGGCGGTCTCCCCGGGACACACCCTCGCGCTCACGTGGAACTACTATCCGCCGTATTGGGACGGGAAGCAGGGAATCGTCTTCGGAGTCCTGCCGAACGCGTACGCCCCGTTCTGCGCGGCCGACAACACGGAGGCCGCCCTGGAGGCCCAGCGGTTGGGGCCCCCCACCCGCGTACCGAGCCCGCCCCCCGGCGCACCGCCCACCACGTCGCCCTGATCCCGCTCCGCGGCCGCACGTCGTCACAGCACTCGGCCCGGCCCCCTCCTCCAGGGGGCCGGGCCGAGGTGCGTCGGTGCGGGGCCGGCGGGGCTACACGGCCGACTCCGGGGCGATGCGGCTGCGGACGGCAGACTGGACGTCCTCCTCCTCCGCCGGGTCCGCGGCCAGGCGCCGCAGGCGGGGGGCCACGCGGGCGTCGGCGGTCTCGGCGTGGCGGGCGGCCACCTCGCGGGTGGTCTCCTCGCAGTCCCACAGGCATTCGACGGCGAAGCCGGCCGCGAAGGAGGGGTCGGTGCTGGCCAGGGCCCGGGCGGCCCGGCCGCGCAGGTGGGAGGAGGACGTCTCGCGGTAGACGTGCCGCAGCACGGGGGCCGCGCAGCCGATCGCGAGGCGGCCCGCTCCGTCCACCAGGGCGTACAGCGCCCGGGTGTCGGGGCCCTCGCCGCGGACGGTGGAGCGCAGGGCCCCCAGGACCAGGCCGGCGTCCTCGGCTCCGCCCCGGGCGGCGAGGATGGCCCCCGCGGCCGCCCCCAGGGCGTCGGGCCGGTCGATCCAGCGCCGGGCGCGGTCCACCGCGCCGGGGCCGCACATGCGCTCGTACGCGGCCACGGCGGGCTCGTCGGCGGCGGCTTCGATCAGGTCCAGTACGGCCGGGTTCTCCGGTTCGGCGAGGACCAGGTGGTGCAGGGCGGTGGCGCGGGCCGCCTCGCCGCACGCGCCGGCCGCCGCCGCGAGGATGGCGGGGCGGTCCTCGGGCTGCGCGACGGCGGCGAGGCAGCGCGCGGCGGGCACGTGCAGCGGGGTGCCGCGGCGCAGGCCGTCGGCGGCCCAGTCGAAGACGGCCTGGACGCCCCAGCCGGGCCGGGGGCCGCTGGGGGTCAGCTGGCGCTGCCAGCGGTCGAAGGAGCCCTGTCGGCGGGCGGCGCGCAGGCGCTCGCCGTACCGCGGTGACTCCTCCCACAGGCACCAGGGCCTGGGCTCGTACGCGTCGCGGATGGCGGCGGCCAGCCGCGCCTCGCCCTCCACGGTGGCGGGGAAGCGGGCGATCACCGGCCCGGCCAGGGACCGCAGTCCCTCGTCGTCGTCGCGCAGGGCGAGCTCGTCGAGGGCCCAGGCCCAGTTCGCTCCGGAGGCGGCGTACCGGCGCAGCAGCATGAGCGCGTCGTCGCGGCCGTACGAGGCGAGGTGGCCCAGGACGGACAGGGCCAGGCCGGTGCGCTCGTCGGCTTCGTCGAGGAGGTCCTCGGCGCCGAAGAGGTGGGCCTCGATCGCGCCGAGGGGGCCGTCGAGGTCCAGGTACAGCCGGGCGTAGTACAAGGAGCGGTTCTCGACCTGCCAGTCCTGGCGCGGGTCGCGGACCACACACTGGTCGAGGGCCTCCAGGGCCTCCGCCCTGGGCGCCGCGAGGGCGTGCAGCGTGCCGTCGCCACGGCCCCGCTGGAGCAGCCCGAGCAGCGTTCCGCTCGGCGCTATGACTGGTTCGAACATGGGAATGGCCTCAAATCAAGCTGGGGACGCAACCGGGAATCGGGATTCACAGGGCCGCGTAACAGCATGTGAGGACGTTCGCCGTCAGGTTCCGCTCGATGTAGACCATTGCCTTCTCACTCTCGTCGGTGCTTCGCGGCCAGGGCGGCCGGTGCGGCAGGCGCCGGGTGTGGACACCCGTCGTGTCCAGCCCGCTCCTGCCCGTCCGTCATGTTCGCGAATCGAATCCGACGCCATGATGACCCAGCCGGTTTGTGCGCCGCGACCACATTTACGGCCGCCGTGACCAACCTGTGAGGTCGGACACGGGCTGGGCGCGGCCTGTACCGGGCAAAAAAGCGGACTACTTGGCTCCGAAGAGTTCCAGCAGGTCGGCCTTGGCGAACATGCGCGCCGTGTCCACGGCGGAGGGGGTTCCGGCGGCCGGATCGGCCCCTCCGGCGAGCAGGGCCCGGATGACGTCCTCCTCGCCCTTGAAGACGGCACCGGCGAGCGGGGTCTGGCCGCGGTCGTTGGCGCGGTCGGCCTCGGCGCCGCGGGCCAGCAGGGCCGTGACGGTGGCCGCGTGGCCGTGGTAGGCGGCCAGCATGACGAGGGTGTCGCCGCGGTCGTTGGTGAGGTTCGCCGGCACCCCGGCGTCGAGGTACGCGGCGAGCGTCTCGGTCTCACCCTGGCGGGCGAGGTCGAAGATCTTGGTGGCCAGTTCGATGACGTCCTCGTCGGGGACGTCCTGGGCACCGGAGCCGCCGTCGGTGTGCTCGCTCATCGTTCGTACCGCCTTTCACTCGCTGCTGGCATGGTTCGCCCCGGTGGACAGCCCCCGGGCCGGGCGGGCAGGGGGGTGCACGGCACTGCGTCCGTACGGGTGAATCGTCAGAGTAGCGCCCGGACCTGCACATGTCCGGGCCAGGCCGAGGCAATGATCACCCTTGCCCCCCTTCGCACCGGACGCGCCAGTCGGAGTGACCCGGTCCAGTGAAAAACTCCTGGATTCACCCGTATGCACCTTTTGTCGCATTGATACTTCCTGTGAGCCTGGAAGAACTGATGGTGACTGTCCCCACCCACCAGGAGAAATTCTCATGGTCCTGTCCATCTCAGGCGTCGTCCTGCTCGGCATCATCTGCTTCCTCTTCTTCAAGAAGGACGGGATGAAGCTGACCCACGCGTTCGTCTGCTCGCTGTTCGGCTTCTTCCTCGCAGGCTCCGCCATCGCTCCGAGCATCACCGCGAGCACGGCGAGCCTCGCGAGCCTGCTCGGCGGGATCAAGCTCTAGCCCGCCCCGAGGCACGGCGACCACCAGCCGCACCCGAAGTACCCGAACACCCACAACTCCAGGAGACGCCCGTGGCCCGGCGCCCACTTCCCCGCATCCTCAGCAACGGCACCGCGTCGCTGACAAGGGGCCGCGACCTTGCTCGCACGGCCGCCGACAGCGCCACGGACGTCCTCCATCCGCTCCTCACCATCGGACGCGGCCTGCGCATCCTGGCCTCGGCCGGGCGGCGCAAATGGTCCGAAACCCCCAAGGACAAGCGTGGTCCCGCGCTGTTCCTGGGAGCCGCCTGCGTCCTCGTGGTCGCACTCGTCCCCTACGGCCCGCTCCTCGCCCTGATCACCCTCATGGCGGCGGCGGCCTGGCAGGGACGCGACCGCACCCCGGTGAAGACCGGGCCCAGCGATGCCGAGACCGAACGCCTCGGCTCCCTCTACGAAGCACTCGTGCCGTACTTCTCCACCCCGGAGGACCCGAGCCCGCTCTTCGCCCACGGCGGGGAATGGGACAAGGCCTTCAGCGGCTACGAGTTCGACGAGGCGGGCCGCGTCACCCGGCTCCACATCCGCTACCCGGCCTACTTCACCGATGGCGAGGCCGCCTCACGGGCCCGGATCGAGGCACTGCTGCACGCCAAGTCCGGGCGCGGACGGGAGTATCTCTTCGAATGGGACGAGGAGGGCAACCAGCTCGACCTGAGCGTGCTGGCGGCGCTGCCGACGGGCATCGCCGCCCAGCCGTACGTGACCTCCCCCGGTGAGACCGTCCTCGGCTTCACCGACGCCGGCAGCGTTCAGCGCACCCTGCCCGTCCTGGAGGGCGACGAGCCCCGGGACGTGCCGCCGGTCATCTGGCGCACCGGCCCCCGCGCCACCGAACCCCACCTGCTGGCCGTCGGCCAGCCCGGCAGCGGCACCTCCACCCTGCTGCGCTCCATCGCCCTGCAGGCCCTGCGGCACGGCGGCGACGTCCTGGTCGTCGAGGGCGGCGGCAGCGGCGAGTACGCCTGCCTGTCCGGCCGCAGCGGAGTCATCGCCGTGGAATGCGGGCCGGTCGGGGCGCTGGCCACCCTGGAGTGGGCCGCCAAGGAGACCGAGCGGCGCCTGATCGCCGCCCACCGGGCCCGCGAGGCCGGCCGGCCCGCACCCGAGGACACCCGCCGCCCGCTGTGGATCCTGCTGGACCGCCCCAGTGTGCTGGCGCACCTCGCGGCGGCCGAGGGCGGGCCCGACCCGCTCGCCCAGCTCCAGGTGCCGCTGCGGCACGGGCGGGCCGCGCACGTCACCGTGGCGGTGACCGAGCAGTTCGACCACCTGGAGCTGCTGCACGACGCCGTCTGGCAGCACACCCGCGCCCGGGTCGTCCTCGGGCCCGCCGCGATCCAGCAGGTCGCCGACGTCCTGGGGCTGCCGCCGCACACCACCCCGCCGGCCCAGGTCCCGCCCGGCCGGGGGTACGCCCGGCTCGGCTCCGGTCCCGTGCACCGGCTCCAGGTGCCCGCCACCCCGGACCCCTACGACGACGCCGCCCAGCCGGCCTTCCGGCAGGCGGTGCTGGAGCTGCTGCCGGAGCGGCTCGCCCCCGGCGTGGGCGGTGGTCGGGCTCCGGGGCAGCCTCCCGCCCAGGGCTCGGCGGTCGACACGCCGGAACTGGCGGCCGAGACGCCGACGCCGTAGGCCCGCGCCGCGAGAGCCGACGCCGTGGGCCCGCGCCGCTGGACCGGGGGCGGGCCGGACTACGCCACGAACGTGCGGGGCGGCTCCGCGCCGCTGCCGCCCGCGCCCGTGCCGACCAGACGGGCCGCCGCCGCGAGCCGGGCGGCCGCCTCCTCCGCCACCGGGCCGCCCACCGTGAACGGCAGGCGGACGTAGCCCTCGAAAGCGCCGTCCACGCCGAACCGGGGGCCCGAGGGAACCCGTACGCCGACGCGCTCCCCCACCTCGGCCAGCCGGGAGCCCGACAGGCCGCCGGCCCGGGCCCACAAGGTGAGCCCACCCTGCGGAACCTCGAACTCCCAGTCCGGCAGTTCCCGCCGCACCGCCGCGACCAGCGCGTCCCGGTTGTCCCGCGCCTGCACCCGGCGGATGCCCACGGCCTCCTGCCAGCCCCCGGTCCGCATCAGCCAGTTCACCGCGAGCTGCTCCAGCACCGGCGTGCCCAGGTCGGCGTAGGCGCGGGCCGCGACCAGGCTCCGGATCACGTCGGGGGCCGCGCGGACCCAGCCGATCCGCATGCCCGCCCAGAAGGCCTTGCTGGCGGAGCCCACGGTGATCACCGTGCTGCCGCCCGGGTCGAAGGAACAGACCGGCCGGGGCATCTCCAGGCCGGGGTCGAGCCCCAGCTCCAGCATGGTCTCGTCGACGACCAGGACGGTGCCCGCGGACCGGGCGGCCTCCACCATGGCCCGGCGCTGCTCCTCGGAAGCCAGGGCTCCGGTCGGATTGTGGAAGTCGGCGACGACATAGGCGAGGCGGGGGGCCGAGTCGCGCAGCACCTGCCGCCAGACGTCCATGTCCCAGCCCGCCAGCCCGTCCGCCATCGCCACGGGGACCAGGCGCACCCCGGCCGCGCGCATGAGCTGGAGGATGTTCGCGTAGGAGGGGGACTCGACGGCGATGCGCTCCCCGCGCCCGGCGAACAGGCTGCAGATCGCGTCGATCGCGCCCATCGCCCCGGTGGTGACCATGATCTGCTCGGGCATCGTGGGGATGCCCGCCTCGGTGTAGCGGTCGGCGAGCATCCGGCGCAGGGCGGGCAGGCCCGCCGGGTAGTCGCCGTGGGTGTGGGCGTACGGGGGCAGCTCCTCCAGGGCGCCCTGGACCGCCTTGGTGAGCCAGGGCTCGGGGGCCGGCAGGGCGGCGCAGCCCAGGTCGATCATGGAGCCGAGGGACTCCGGCGGCAGCGGTTCCAGTCCGCGGGCGGGCAGCGGGTTCCCGGCCGGCACGGAGGTCCAGCTGCCGGCGCCCCGGCGGGACTCCAGGAACCCCTCCCCGCGCAGGGCCTCGTACGCGGCGGCGACGGTGGTCCGGCTGAGGGAGAGGGCGGCGGCCAGCTCGCGCTCGGCGGGGAGCCGGGCGGCCACCGGAACGCGTCCCTCGAGGACGAGGAGGCGGATCCCGTCGGCGAGGGTGCGGTACGCGGGCGGCTTGCGGGCGCCCGCAGCGGCGGGGCGTTCCTGCTGGGAGCCGATCAGGCGGGCGAGCTGCGCGGCACCGACCGCCGAGGTCCATTCGGCCATTGCGTCCGGTCCACCTTCTCGAATTGGCCTCGACCGGTCGCGCCGGAGGCCGGGATTGGATTGCGGTCTACGGGGACAGAGTGTCACGGGCCGGTCCACCCGTACCAGGGGGGCCTGCCCGCCGGGGTTCTCGCCCTGTGGCGTTCTCGTCCCCCGTTCACCTCGCGGACCACCGCCACCCCCCGCCCCGGGGGATACTGCGGCCGTGACGCACGTACGCCTTCGCCATCCGTATCTGGACCATCCGGCTCCGATCCCCTTCGCGCACCGGGGAGGGGCCGCGGACGGGCTGGAGAACACCGCCGCCGCCTTCCGGCGGGCCGCCGACGCGGGCTACCGCTACTTCGAGACCGATGTGCACGCCACGGCCGACGGGAAGCTCGTCGCCTTCCACGACTCCACCCTGGACCGGGTCACCGACGCACAGGGCCGGATCGCCGAGCTGCCGTGGAAGCGGATCCGCGAGGCGCGGGTGGGCGGCACCGAGCCGCTGGCGCTCTTCGAGGAACTGCTGGAGGAGTTCCCGGACGCCCGCTGGAACATCGACGTCAAGGCCGAGTCCGCGCTGCACCCGCTGGTGAACCTGATCGCCCGGGCGGGCATCTGGGACCGGGTCTGCGTGGGCTCCTTCTCCGAGAGCCGGGTGGCCCGGGCGCAGAAGATCGCCGGCCCCCGGCTGGCGACGTCCTACGGGGTGCGCGGGGTCGTCGGCCTGCGGCTGCGCTCGTACGCGATCCCCGCGGCGCTGCGCGTGGGGGCGGTGGCGGCCCAGGTTCCGGAGACCCAGGCGGGCATCCGCGTGGTCGACCGGCGCTTCGTGCGGACCGCGCACGAGCGGGGCCTGCAGGTGCACGTGTGGACCGTGAACGAACCGGAACGCATGGAGTCTCTCCTCGACCTGGGAGTCGATGGCATCATGACCGACCGGATCGACATCTTGCGCGCGGTGCTGGACCGGCGCGGGGCCTGGGCCTGACAAGGCCGCCGGCCGCCGCGCGGGCTCCGGGGGGCCGCGCGGTACGGGGACCAGCGAGGGGGCACCGATGAGTGCGCAGACTTCGGACGAAGCGGAACCGGGGGCCGAGGACGGCAGACCGGAAGCGGTGGCGGCGGCCGCGCGCAAGCGCGAGCAGCGGGGCTGGTACTTCTACGACTTCGCCGTCTCGGTGTACTCGGCGAGCGTGCTCACGGTGTTCCTCGGGCCGTACCTGACCTCGGTGGCCAAGGCCGCCGCGGACGCCGACGGCTTCGTACACCCGCTGGGCGTCCCGGTGCGGGCCGGATCCTTCTTCGCCTACTCGGTCTCCGCCTCGGTGATCCTGGCCGTGCTGCTGATGCCCCTGGTGGGCGCCATCGCGGACCGGTCCGGCCGCAAGAAGCCGATGCTGGCGGCGGCCGCGTACACGGGGGCAGCGGCCACCGCGGGCATGTACTTCCTGGGCGGCGAGCGCTACCTGCTCGGCGGCCTGCTGCTGGTCGTGGCGAACGCCTCGCTGTCGGTCTCGATGGTGCTCTACAACGCCTACCTGCCGCAGATCTCCACCCCGGACGAGCGGGACACGGTGTCGTCCCGGGGCTGGGCCTTCGGCTACACCGCGGGCTCGCTGATGCTCGTGGTGAACCTGGTGCTCTACATGGGGCACGACACCTTCGGCCTGTCCGAGAGCGAGGCGGTACGGATCTGCCTGGCCTCGGCGGGCTTGTGGTGGGGGGCCTTCGCGCTGATCCCGCTGCGCAGGCTGCGGGACCGGGCCGTGGTCCGGGAGGCGGGGGCGGGGCCGGCCGTCAGCGGGTGGAAGCAGCTGGTGGCCACGCTCAAGGACATGCGGCGCTATCCGCTGACCCTGTCGTTCCTGCTCGCGTACCTGATCTACAACGACGGCGTGCAGACGGTGATCTCCCAGGCCTCGATCTACGGCTCGGAGGAGTTGGAGCTCGAGCAGTCCACCCTGATCGGGGCGGTGCTGCTGGTGCAGGTCCTGGCGGTGGCGGGCGCGCTCGGCATGGGCCGGCTGGCCCGGATCTACGGTGCCAAGCGGACGATCCTCGGCTCGCTGGCGGCGTGGGCGGTGACGCTGGCGGCCGGATACTTCCTGCCGGCCCGGACCCCGGTGTGGTTCTTCGCGCTCGCCGCGATGATCGGGCTGGTGCTGGGCGGCAGCCAGGCGCTGTCGCGCTCGCTGTTCTCGCACCTGGTGCCTGCCGGGAAGGAGGCCGAGTACTTCTCCGCGTACGAGATGAGCGACCGCGGGCTGAGCTGGGTCGGGCCGCTCGTTTTCGGCCTGACGTACCAGGTCACGGGCAGCTACCGGGACGCCATCATCTCGCTGGTGGTCTTCTTCGCACTTGGATTCGTGCTGCTCGCGCGAGTGCCGGTGCGGCGCGCGGTGGAGGCGGCAGGCAATCCTGTACCCGAGCGGATCTGAGGACCGCTCCGTGGTCACGCGCGGCCCGGATCCACGAACGAATTCCGAACGAATTTAGACGTTGAAGCGAAGGGCCGGTAGTGTACGCCTTTGGCCTGCCAGGCGGACCGTTACTGCGCGCTTGATAAGTGGAGACGTTGGGTGACATCTGCTGCCAGATGTGACAAAACGGGCATTGGTGGGTACAACAAGGGGCGGCACGACGGGCGACGCGTGACCCGGAGCGGGAATCTATACCGCCGACCGGACGTTGACCGGATGACGACGACAGCGACACCTGTCCTGTGGGCGACAAAGCCCGGGAGGCACGATTCATGAGTGAGCGAGCTCTCCGCGGTACGCGCCTCGTGGTTACCAGCTACGAGACGGACCGCGGCATCGATCTGGCCCCGCGCCAGGCGGTGGAGTACGCATGCCAGAACGGACATCGATTTGAGATGCCGTTCTCGGTTGAGGCAGAAATTCCGCCGGAGTGGGAGTGCAAGGCGTGCGGCGCCATGGCACTCCTGGTGGACGGGGACGGGCCCGAAGAGAAGAAGGGCAAGCCTGCGCGAACGCACTGGGACATGCTCATGGAGCGGCGCACCCGCGAGGAGCTGGAGGAAGTGCTGGCCGAAAGGCTCGCGGTCCTCCGTTCCGGCGCCATGAACATTGCCGTGCATCCGCGGGACAGCCGCAAGTCCGCCTGACAGCCGGACGACAGCAACAGCAACAGCCGAGGGGCGCCCCCCCCCCCCGGGGGGGGGGGGCCCCCCGCGGGGGGGGGCGCCGCGGGGGCGG
>NZ_JBEZLV010000047.1:0-40626 GCF_040652335.1 Streptomyces sp. NPDC048270 | reverse complement strand
TCAACTCGGTGAACTACGAGGACGGTGACGGGCCGCAGTCGCGGTTCGCGTTGGTGACGCGGCTGGCGCAGGAGCACGGTGCGGCGCTGATCGCGCTGACCATCGACGAGGAGGGCCAGGCCCGCACCGTCGAGCACAAGGTCGCGATCGCGGAGCGGCTGATCGGGGACCTCACGGGGAACTGGGGGATCCGGGAGTCGGACATCCTCATCGACACCCTGACCTTCACGATCTGCACCGGCCAGGAGGAATCCCGGGGCGACGGCATCGCGACGATCGAGGCGATCCGGGAGCTGAAGCGGCGCCACCCGGACGTGCAGACCACGCTCGGTCTGTCGAACATCTCCTTCGGTCTGAACCCGGCCGCCCGCGTGCTGCTGAACTCGGTCTTCCTGGACGAGTGCGTCAAGGCGGGTCTGGATTCGGCGATCGTGCACGCGTCGAAGATCCTGCCGATCGCCCGTTTCGACGAGGAGCAGGTCACCACCGCGCTGGATCTGATCTACGACCGACGTGAGGGCGACTACGACCCGCTGCAGAAGCTGATGGCCCTCTTCGAGGGGGTCAACACCCAGTCCTTGAAGGCGGGGCGGGCGGAGGAGCTCCTCGCCCTGCCGCTGGACGAGCGGTTGCAGCGGCGGATCATCGACGGTGAGAAGAACGGCCTGGAGGCCGACCTGGACGAGGCGCTGGCGGCCCGTCCCGCTCTGGAGATCGTCAACGACACGCTGCTGGAGGGCATGAAGGTCGTCGGTGAGCTGTTCGGCTCGGGTCAGATGCAGCTGCCGTTCGTGCTCCAGTCGGCCGAGGTGATGAAGACGGCGGTGGCGTATCTCGAACCGCACATGGAGAAGACGGACGACGAGGGCAAGGGCACCATCGTGCTGGCCACCGTCCGCGGGGACGTGCACGACATCGGCAAGAACCTGGTCGACATCATCCTGACGAACAACGGCTACAACGTGGTCAACATCGGCATCAAGCAGCCGGTCTCCGCGATCTTGGAGGCCGCGCAGGAGCACAAGGCCGATGTGATCGGCATGTCGGGGCTGCTGGTGAAGTCGACGGTGATCATGAAGGAGAACCTGGAGGAGCTCAACCAGCGCAAGCTGGCCGCCGACTACCCGGTCATCCTCGGCGGCGCCGCCCTCACCCGCGCCTACGTCGAACAAGACCTCCACGAGATCTACGAAGGCGAAGTCCGCTACGCCCGCGACGCCTTCGAAGGCCTGCGCCTGATGGACGCCCTCATCGCGGTCAAGCGCGGGGTGCCGGGCGCCAGCCTCCCCGAGCTCAAGCAGCGCCGCGTCCCCAAGCGGGACACGCCCGCCCTCCAGGTGGAGGAGCCGGAGGAGCCCGGCGGCCGCTCGGACGTCTCCGTGGACAACCCGGTCCCCACCCCGCCGTTCTGGGGCACCCGCGTGGTCAAGGGCATCCCGCTCAAGGACTACGCCTCCTGGCTCGACGAGGGCGCCCTGTTCAAGGGCCAGTGGGGCCTCAAGCAGGCCCGCGCCGGCGGCGCCACGTACGAGGAGCTCGTCGAGAGCGAGGGCCGCCCGCGGCTGCGCGGCCTGCTGGAGAAGCTGCACACGGACAACCTCCTCGAGGCGGCCGTCGTCTACGGCTACTTCCCGTGCGTGTCCAAGGGCGAGGACCTGATCATCCTCGATGACCAGGGCAACGAGCGGACCCGCTTCACCTTCCCGCGCCAGCGCCGGGGCCGGCGCCTGTGCCTCGCCGACTTCTTCCGCCCCGAGGAGTCCGGCGAGACCGACGTCGTCGGCCTCCAGGTGGTCACCGTCGGCTCGAAGATCGGCGAGGCCACGGCCAGGCTGTTCGAGTCCGACTCCTACCGCGAGTACCTGGAGCTGCACGGGCTCTCCGTCCAGCTGGCCGAGGCCATGGCCGAGTACTGGCACGCCCGGGTCCGCGCCGAGCTCGGATTCGGCGGAGAGGACCCGGACAAGGTCGAGGACATGTTCGACCTGAAGTACCGCGGTGCCCGCTTCTCCCTCGGCTACGGCGCCTGCCCCGACCTCGAGGACCGCGCGAAGATCGCCGACCTCCTCCAGCCGGAGCGGATCGGGGTGCACCTGTCCGAGGAGTTCCAGCTCCACCCGGAGCAGTCCACCGACGCGATCGTGATCCACCACCCCGAAGCGAAGTATTTCAACGCACGCTGAGGCGGACCGGCGTACACTGGTCGGTCCCATACAGGCCGGTCACCTGTTCCCGAGGGCATGTCCCCGCGGGCGGAGGTGACCGGCCTTCTCGTCCCCTGAGAGAGGCGTGCGCATGACCAGCACCGTTCCCGTCCCCGTGGTCCATACGGCCGACGGGCACGCCCTTCAGGCGGTACTGCTGGACATGGACGGGACCCTCGTCGACACCGAGGGGTTCTGGTGGGAGATCGAGGAAGCGGTCTTCAGGGAGCTCGGACACCGGCTCGAGGAGTCCTGGAGGGACGTGGTCGTCGGCGGGCCCATGAGCCGCAGCGGCGCCTTCCTGATCGAGGCCACCGGTGCCGCCATCAGCCTGGCCGAGCTCAGCGTGCTCCTGAACGAGCGCTTCGAGGCCCGCATCGCCGACCAGGTCCCGCTGATGCCCGGCGCCGAGCGGCTCCTGAGCGAGCTGGCCCGGCACAACGTGCCCACCGCCCTCGTCTCCGCCTCGCACCGGCGCGTCATCGACCGGGTCCTGCTCACCCTCGGCCGGGACCGCTTCACGATGACGGTCGCCGGGGACGAGGTGGCCCGTACCAAGCCGCACCCCGACCCGTACCTGCTCGCCGCCGGCGCCCTGGGCGCGCACCCCTCCCGGTGCGCCGTCATCGAGGACACCGCCACCGGCGTGGCCGCCGCCGAGGCGGCCGGCTGCCGGGTCGTGGCCATCCCCTCGGTCGGCCACATCGACGCGGCCCCCGGCCGGACGATCGTGCGCTCGCTCGAGGAGGTCGACCTGCCGTTCCTGCGGTCCCTCATCAGCCCGCTGAACTGAGCGCGGCACTTCGCCGGGCTGACGCACCGGCACCCCTCGCACACGCTCTGTGCCGAACAGAACGCCGCGGGACCAAGGTCACACGAGAGGATCTTCCGTGGACCGACCCGGAGGCTGAAATTCCATCCCCTCCGGGCCGGTTGTCCCGGGTGACCTTTGTCACCCGTCTAGCCCCCGAGACACCTGTCCGGGGGCTTCCGCGGGTTCCCTTGTGTCCGGATTGATCAGCTCCTGACCGAATCTGCGCGGACCTCCACATAGACAGCCAGTCCGCTCCCATCACCGTGCGATTACGCCCCAAGTCCGGCCAGTTCCAGCCATCCCGTCCCGGGCCACTAGTGTCGAGCCGGGCATCGCGCCGCACCTCGGCCTCCCGGACACACACCCCTGTTCCGGGACGCAGTGGACCGATCGTCATACCACCGGCCCGATCGTTCCGCCCTGAACGGGCGACCGCCGCGAACTGCCCCTTTACGCCGCTTTGACCAAGTGCCGGGTACAGGGAGTTCTTCCAGCATGAACCGCAAGACCATGGTGCTGACGGCCGCGGCCGGACTGCTCACGCCCACGCTCGCCGCTTGCGGCAGCGCCAGCGGGACGGGAGCGGGATCCGGGGCGATCGTCGTCGGGACCACCGACCGGTTCGAGGCCGCCGAGCTCGCCCCCGCCCCGTTCGACCCCGCGTACGCGTACGACGCCGGCGCCTGGAACGTCCTGCGCCAGACCGTGCAGACCCTGATGCACACCCCGCGCGGCGGCGGCCAGCCCGTCCCCGAAGCAGCCTCCGACTGCCGCTTCACCGACGCCGGCAACGAGAGCTACCGCTGCACCCTGCGCCCCGGTCTGAAGTTCGCGAGCGGCGACCCGCTCACCGCCAAGGACGTCAAGTTCTCCATCGACCGCGTCCTCGCCATCAAGGACGAGAACGGTCCGTCCTCGCTGCTCTCCACCCTCGACAGCGTCGAGGCCAAGAGCGCCGACACCGTCGTCTTCCACCTGAAGACCCCGGACGCGACCTTCCCCTACAAGCTCTCCACCCCGGCCACCGGCATCGTCAGCGAGAAGAACTACGACGCCAAGAAGCTCCGCGAGGGCTTCGAGGTCGACGGCTCCGGCCCGTACACGATGAAGGCCGAGGTCAAGGACCACCACCTCGTCCGGGCCGTCTTCAGCAAGAACCCGCACTACAAGGGCGACCTCAAGCTCCAGAACGACAAGGTCGAGCTGCGGGCCTTTGACGACTCCGGCGCCATGGGCAAGGCCCTCACCGACGGCAAGATCCACATGGTATCCCGCACCCTGTCGCCGGCCCAGATCACCGAGTTCGCGGCCAAGCCCCCCAAGGGCGTCAAGCTCGTCCCCATGCCCGGCCTGGAGATCCGCTACCTCGGCTTCAACACCGAGGCCCCGGTCGTCAAGGACAAGGCCGTGCGCCAGGCGCTCGCCGCCGCCGTCGACCGCAACGCCGTCATCTCCAAGGTCTACGGCAAGTCCGCGCAGCCGCTCTACTCGCTGGTCCCCACCACCGTGACCGGCCACGTCAACTCCTTCTTCAGCAAGTACGGCGAGGCCAACACCGCCAAGGCCGCCACCCTGCTGAAGGACGCCGGCATCAAGACCCCGGTCAAGCTGACGCTGCACTACACCAAGGACCACTACGGCGACGGGACGGCCGCCGAGTTCGAGGCCCTCAAGGCCCAGCTGAACTCCACCCAGCTGTTCGACATCACCGTCCAGGGCAGCGACTGGGCCGACTTCCGCCCCGCGCAGAAGAACGGCGACCACGCCGCCTACGGGCTCGGCTGGTTCCCCGACTACCCGGACGCCGACAACTTCCTCGCCCCGTTCCTGGAGCAGGACAACTTCCTGGGCACGCCGTACGCCAACAGCGCGGTGCGCACCAGGCTCATCCCCGAATCCCGGCGCGCCGTCGACCGCAACGTCGCCGTCCCCGCGATCACGGAGATGCAGGACATCGTCGCCGAGGACGTACCCGTCCTGCCCCTGTGGCAGGGCAAGCAGTACGTCGCCGCACGCGACGGGATCACCGGAGTGGAGTGGTCGGTCAACGCCATCTCCGACCTCCAGCTGTGGGAGCTCGGCCGCGGCGTAAGCGGCTGACAACGGCAACGACCGGCAGCGGGTGTCGCGGGCCGGAGCAACGAGACAGTTCGACTGTGAAGGACGTACCGTGAATCGACGTAACCAGTGGCTGGCGGCCCCGCTCGGCGCAGCCACCGCCGCCGCGCTGCTCAGCGGTTGCGGTTCGACCGATGGCTCCAATGCCGGCAGCGGCAAGGGCGTGGTCATGGGCATATCCGACAAGGTGAAGTCCACCGACCCCGCCTCGGGCTACGACCCGGGCTCCTGGCTGCTCTTCAACAACGTCTTCCAGTCGCTGCTGAGCTTCCCCAAGGGCGGCACCACCCCCGAGCCCGACGCCGCCGAGAGCTGCGGTTTCGAGGGCGGCGACAGCAAGCTCTACAAGTGCGTCCTGCGCCCCGGCCTGAAGTTCAGCAACGGCCACGCCCTCACCTCGAAGGACGTCAAGTTCTCCTTCGAGCGCACCCTGAAGATCAACGACGAGAACGGCCCGGCCGTGCTCCTCTCCTCGATCGCCGGCATCGACGCGCCCGACGACCGCACCGTCGTCTTCCGCCTCAAGACCTCCGACGCGACCTTCCCCAGCAAGATCGCCTCCGGCGCCGGCTCCATCGTCGACCACAGCGAGTACCCGGCCGACAAGCTGCGCACGGACAACAAGGCCGTCGGCTCCGGCGTCTACAAGCTGGACTCGTACAGCGACAAGAGCGCGAGCTTCTCCGTCAACGAGAAGTACACCGGCAAGGCCAAGGCCAAGAACACCGGCGTCACCCTGAAGTTCTTCAACGGCGACCAGGCCGGCCTCAAGTCGGTCCTGGAGAGCGGCGACGTGGACTTCGCCTTCCGCGGCCTGGCCGCCAAGGACGTCGCCGCCCTCGCCTCGGTCAAGACCGGCGACAACAAGATCGACGTCGTCCAGGGCGCCGGCGCCGAGGTCGAGCACATGGTCTTCAACGTCAACGACCCCGTCGTCGGCAAGCTGCCCGTGCGCAAGGCCATCGCCTACCTCGTGGACCGCGAGGCGCTCGTCAGGGACGTGTACGCGGGCACCGCCACGCCGCTGTACTCCATCGTCCCGGCCGGCATCGCCGGACACACCACGCCGTTCTTCGACCGCTACGGCGGCAGCCCGCAGCCCGAGAAGGCCAAGGCCGTCCTCAAGGCCGCCGGCATCAACGGCAAGGTGAAGGTCACCCTCTACTCCACCCCGTCCCGCTACGGTCCCTCCACCGACCAGCAGTTCGAGGTCATCGCCAAGCAGCTCAACGACAGCGGCCTGTTCGAGGCCGAGATGAAGTCCGTCGAGTACGAGCAGTACGAGAAGGACATCCACGACGGCAAGTACGGCATCTACGTGAAGGGCTGGGTGCCGGACTACCCGGACGCCGACAACTTCACCCAGCCGTTCTTCGGCCCCGGCAACGTCCTCGGCAACAACTACGACAACAAGGAGATCAGCGGGACGATCCTCCCGTCGACCTCCGCGAAGTCCGACCGCACCGCGGCCAACACGGACTACGACCGGCTCCAGGACATCGTCGCCGACGAGATCCCGATCCTCCCGCTCTGGCAGGGCAAGCAGTACGCCGTCACCCGCCAGAACGTGACGGGCCTCCAGTGGTCCCTCGACGCCTCGACCGTCTTCCGCTTCTGGGAGATCAGCAAGGGCTGACGCGCCCCCGGGCCACGCACGACGGGCCGGCCACCGCACACGCGGTCGCCGGCCCGTTCGCGCAAGCCCTCCGCCTACTGCGCGCCGGGGCGCACCAGCCCGCTCTCGTACGCGTACACCGCCGCCTGGACCCGGTCGCGCAGACCCAGCTTCGTCAGCACGTGCCCCACGTGCGTCTTGACCGTCGTCTCGCTCACGAACAGGTCCGCCGCGATCTCCGCGTTCGACAGCCCCCGCGCCACCAGCTTCAAGACCTCCACCTCGCGCTCGGTCAGCGTCCCCAGCGAGTTCGGCAGGCTCTCCTCACCGGAGGGCAGGTGCCCCGCGTACTTGTCCAGCAGCCGGCGCGTGATGCTCGGCGCGAGCATCGCCTCGCCCGCCGCCACCACCCGGATCGCCTGCACCAGCTCGTTGGCGGGCGCGTCCTTCAGCAGGAAACCACTGGCCCCCGCCCGCAGCGCCTCCACCACGTACTCGTCCAGGTCGAACGTGGTCAGCACCAGCACCTTCGCCGGACCGTCCCGGCCCGGACCGGTGATCTGCCGGGTCGCCTCCACCCCGTCCATCCGCGGCATCCGGATGTCCATCAGCACCACGTCCGGCTGCAGCGCGCGCACCTGGTCCAGCGCCTGCAGACCGTCCCCGGCCTCGCCGACCACCGCCAGGTCCCCCTCGGCCTCCAGGATCATCCGGAAACCGGTACGCAGCAGGGGCTGGTCGTCGACCAGCAGGACGCGGATCGCCACGAGGTCTACCTCTATTCGTCGGACGGCTTCGGCGGACCCCGCCCATTGTGCCCTGAGGGAACGATCAGGAATCCGCCGGGCGGACCTCCGCCCCGGCCTGCTGCGCCGGCACCTCCCGGCGGGAGCCGGGGGAGACCGCCAACGGATAGACCGGGGGAGTCCCCCCGAACTCCGGACACACCGCCCGATGATCACACCAGCCGCACAGCTTCGTCGGCCGCGGCCGCCACTCGCCCGTCTCCGTCGCCTCCCGGATCGCGTCCCACAGCGCGAGCAGCTTGCGCTCCACCCGCTCCAGATCCGCGACCACCGGGTCGTACGTCAGCACGTCCCCACTGCCCAGGTACACCAGCTGCAGCCGACGCGGCACCACCTGCTTCAGCCGCCACACCACCAGCGCGTAGAACTTCATCTGGAACAGGGCGCCCTCCGCGTACTGGGGCCGCGGCGCCTTGCCCGTCTTGTAGTCGACGATCCGCACCTCACCCGTCGGCGCGACATCCACCCGGTCGATGATCCCGCGCAGCCGCAGCCCCGAATCCAGCTCCGTCTCCACGAAGAACTCCCGCTCCACCGGCTCCAGCCGCGTCGGGTCCTCCAGCGTGAACCACCGGTCCACCAGCGCCTCGGCCTCCGTCAGCCACCGCGCGAGCGATGCCCCCTCGTCGCCCTCCGGGAACAGCTCCCCCAGCTCCGGCCTCGCCTCCAGCAGCCGATCCCACTGCCCCGGGATCAGCGCCTTCGCCCGCGGCGCCGTCCGCTCCTGCGCCGGATGGTCGAAAAGCCGCTCCAGCACCGCATGAACCAGCGTCCCGCGGGTAGCCGCCGCACTCGGCTTCTCCGGCAGCTTGTCGATCACCCGGAACCGGTACAGCAGCGGGCACTGCATGAAATCGCTCGCCCGCGAAGGGGAGAGCGAAGCGGGCCGAGCGGCGCCGGGCGCCACCTCGACCGGACCGTCACCGGAGCTCGTCGTCATGCACAAAACCCTACGACCCACCACGGACAGCACGCGCATACCATCGACGCAAAGGCCCCTCGCACTGCATGATCGAGGCATCACACCGCGCCACAGCACGACGCGAGCCGCCCGCAAACACATCCCCGGACCCGCTCCGAGGCCCCCAGAACGAAGGACAGACGTGGCAGACACCGACGAAACCGGCGAGCGCGCTGGACGGCGCTCCGGCCCGGGCGGCGGACTCCTCATGGGCCGCCCCTTCGGCGTACCCGTCTACGTCTCGCCCAGCTGGTTCCTCGTCGCCGCCCTCATCACCTGGGTCTTCGGCGACCAGCTCGACCGCATCCTCCCCGACCTCGGCCCCGTCCGCTACCTCGTCTCCCTCTTCTTCGCGGTCGCCTTCTACGCCTCCGTCCTCGTCCACGAACTGGCCCACACCGTCGCCGCGCTCCGCTTCAAACTCCCCGTGCGCCGCATCCAGCTCCAGTTCTTCGGTGGAGTCTCCGAGATCGAGAAGGAATCCGAGACCCCCGGCCGCGAATTCGTCCTCGCCTTCGTCGGCCCCCTGCTCTCCCTCCTCCTCGCCGGAGCCTTCTACCTCGGCATGAAGGCCGTCGACCCCGCCACCGTCCCCGGCGTGCTCCTCGCCGGCCTGATGATCTCCAACCTGCTCGTCGCCGCCTTCAACCTGCTCCCCGGCCTCCCCCTCGACGGCGGCCGCATGCTCCGCGCCGTCATCTGGGGCATCACCGGCAAACCCATGGCCGGCACCATCGCCGCCGCGTGGGTCGGCCGGGCCCTCGCCGTCGCCGTCCTCCTCGGCCTCCCGCTCCTCACGCACACCGGGATCGTCGGCAACCGCACCGCCGACATCGGCGGCGTCGAGACCGTCATGGACGCCCTGCTCGCCGCCATCCTCGCCGCCATCATCTGGACCGGCGCCGGCAACAGCCTGCGCATGGCCCGCCTGCGCGAACACCTCCCGGGCCTGCGCGCCCGCACCCTCACCCGCCGGGCCATCCCCGTCGAGAGCGCCACCCCCCTCTCCGAGGCCCTGCGCCGCGCCACCGAAGCGGGCGCCCGCGCCCTCGTCGTCGTCGACGGCCACGGCGACCCCACCGCGATCGTCCGCGAGAGCGCCATCGCCTCCGTCCCCGAACACCGCCGCCCCTGGGTCGCCGTCAGCGGCCTCGCCCAAGACCTCACCGACGGCATGAAGGTTTCCGCGGACCTCACCGGCGAAGCACTCCTCGAGCACCTGCGCACCACCCCCGCCACCGAGTACCTCGTCGTCGAACCCACCGGCCACATCTACGGCGTCCTCTCCACCACCGACGTCGAAAGGGCCTTCGTGAAGGCCATGGCGCGGCCCCAGTCCTGAAGCCAATACACTGGTCACATGTCCGAACCGACCGGTGCCGCCCGCCGACGCGGGCCCTTCGAGGTCGGGGACCAGGTACAGCTCACCGACCCCAAGGGCCGCCACTACACGTTCACGCTCGAAGCAGGGAAGAATTTCCACACCCACAAGGGTTCCTTCCCGCACGACGAGCTGATCGGTGCTCCCGAAGGCAGTGTTGTCCGCACCACGGGGAACGTCGCGTACCTCGCGCTGCGCCCCCTGCTCCCCGACTATGTCCTGTCCATGCCCCGCGGCGCCGCCGTGGTCTACCCCAAGGACGCGGGCCAGATCCTGGCCTTCGCCGACATCTTCCCCGGCGCCCGCGTCGTGGAAGCAGGTGTGGGCTCCGGCTCCCTGAGCAGCTTCCTGCTGCGCGCCATCGGCGACCAGGGCATGCTCCACAGCTACGAGCGCCGCGCGGACTTCGCCGAGATCGCCACCGCCAACGTCGAGCGCTACTTCGGCGGCCCGCACCCCGCGTGGCAGCTGACCGTGGGCGACCTCCAGGACAACCTGTCCGACACCGACGTCGACCGCGTCATCCTCGACATGCTCGCCCCCTGGGAGTGCCTCGAGGCCGTCTCCAAGGCACTGGTCCCCGGCGGCATCCTCTGCTGCTACGTGGCCACCACCACCCAGCTGTCCAAGACCGTCGAGTCCATCCGCGAGATCGGCTGCTTCGCCGAGCCGCAGCCGTGGGAATCGATGATCCGCAACTGGCACGTCGAGGGCCTCGCCGTCCGCCCCGACCACCGGATGATCGGCCACACCGGCTTCCTCGTGACCGCCCGCCGCCTCGCGGACGGCGTCGAGCCCCCCATGCGCCGCCGCCGCCCCGCCAAGGGCGCCTACGGCGAGGACTACGACGGCCCCGGCAGCGACCGCTCCGCCTAGCGGACCCGTCGACGCCGGCGCGGCCGGCCCAACACGAAGGCGCTGTGGCGCAGTTCCCCCGACCGTCCGGGAACTGCGCCACAGCGCCTTTTCGTTGTTCCGGGTACCGTCACCGGACCCGCCCGTTCCACCCCAGTGTGAGGTGTGGCACGATGCTGGCTCCCCGTCACCCTTCGCACAGGAGACACCCCGCGTGCTGCACAGCCCCGCAGAGCTGGAGCCGACCCCGGAATCCCTGGCGCACAGCCACGCCAGGCCCGTCCACTGGCTCGCCACGGCCACCGCCATGGCCGCCGTCATAGCCACCGCGGGACTCGTCCAGCCGGCCACCGGCAGCCCGGCCGCCGCCGCGGACCCCGCCCCGAACGGCCCGCAGGCCACCGCCCCCGACGCCGCCGCGGTCACCTACCCGCTCGACTGCAAGGGCGCCCCCCAGGCCGTCACCGCCACCGCCCACGGCGACCTCGACGGCGACGGCCGTCCCGAGACCGTCGCGGCCGTCCGCTGCCAGGCCGGCTCCGGCACCCCGCCCCACGCGATCTACGTGCTCACCCAGGCGGCCCCCGGCGAACAAGCCACCGGGAGCGCCGGAGCCCGGGTCGTCGCCACCCTCGTCGACACCCCGCAGCGCCAGAGCGCCACCGACCTCACCGTCCGCGACGGCATCGTCACCGCCACCCTCCTCGGCTACTCCTCGCCCGAGGTCCCGCGCTACAGCCCCGACGTCAAGAAGCTCGCCAAGTGGCGCTGGACCGGCGGAAAATTCCGCCAGGAGCTGACGGACTCGACCGCCGGGAGTGTTTAGAGCGTCACTCGGCGTCGGGGCCGAACACTTCCACCCTGTCCGAAACACGCCTTACGTGAATGCAGTCCCCCGGGCATTCCTTCGCCGAGTCCACCACGTCCTGGAGCAGCGTCAGCGGGACCGGAGTGCTCGCCCCGGCCTCCTGCAGCAGCTCGTCCTCCGGGCTCTTCACGTACGCCAGACCATCGATGTCCAGCTCGAACACCTCCGGCGCGTACTGCGCGCAGATCCCGTCCCCGGTGCAGAGGTCCTGGTCGATCCAGACCTCCAGCGGCTCCCCGGCCTCGCCGGTGCCGCCCGTCGGAGCCTCCTGCTGCACGGTCATATCTCCTGCCGTTCCCTGCGCTCAGTGATCCATCCCGGTCACTCCTCGCAGCAAGTCGCGCGAGCTCTGACGGGTGTTGAACACTTCGACCTTACAACCGGCCGCTTTCAGATGTTCATGGGTGGGTATTTCCTTGGCGAGAGGGAGTACGCAAGGGTGAAGATCGGACACACCCCTACCGTCTTTGTGATCTAGGGGTTTCAATCACCACCAGCCCAGGTAGGGTCAGGAAGCGTCCAGCTCCCCTTGGAGGAGGTGAGGACCGTGGCAGCCCACGACGACGACATCAACCGCGGCATCCGGCCCGGGCGAGGGTCTGAGGACCCCGCCGGCCAGGTTGCCTATCTCGAGCAGGAAA
The DNA here is from genome assembly GCF_040652335.1 of Streptomyces sp. NPDC048270. Lineage (NCBI taxonomy): Bacteria > Bacillati > Actinomycetota > Actinomycetes > Kitasatosporales > Streptomycetaceae > Streptomyces > Streptomyces sp. NPDC048270. Next base: position 28,363 of record NZ_JBEZLV010000047.1, on the reverse strand, counting down.
TCGCCGTCCTGCGACGCAAGCTCGCCGACTCTCCGCGTCACACGAGGATTCTCGAAGAGCGGATCATCGAGCTCCAGACGAATCTGGCCGGCGTCTCCGCACAAAACGAACGACTCGCAAACACCCTCCGTGAGGCCCGCGACCAGATCGTGGCCCTCAAAGAGGAAGTCGACCGGCTCGCACAGCCGCCGGCCGGCTTCGGTGTCTTCCTGCAGGCGAACGAGGACGGCACCGTCGACATCTTCACCGGAGGCCGAAAGCTCCGCGTGAACGTCAGCCCCAGCGTCGAGCCGGAAGACCTCCGGCGCGGCCAGGAGGTCATGCTCAACGAAGCGCTCAACGTGGTCGAGGCCATGGAGTACGAGCGGGCCGGGGACATCGTCACCCTCAAGGAGATCCTCGAGGACGGCGAGCGCGCCCTGGTCGTCGGGCACACCGACGAGGAAAGGGTGGTGAGGCTCGCCGAGCCGCTCCTGGACATCACCATCCGCCCCGGCGACGCCCTGCTGCTCGAACCCCGCTCCGGCTACGTCTACGAGGTCGTCCCCAAGAGCGAGGTCGAAGACCTCGTCCTCGAAGAGGTCCCCGACATCGACTACGAGAAGATCGGCGGCCTGGGCGACCAGATCGAGCTGATCCGCGACGCGGTCGAGCTCCCGTACCTCTACCCGGACCTCTTCAAGGAACACGAACTGCGGCCCCCGAAGGGCATCCTGCTCTACGGCCCGCCCGGCTGCGGCAAGACGCTCATCGCCAAGGCCGTCGCCAACTCCCTTGCCAAGAAGGTCGCCGAAGTGACCGGACAGGCAGCCGGGAAGTCCTACTTCCTGAACATCAAGGGACCCGAGCTCCTCAACAAGTACGTCGGCGAGACCGAGCGGCACATCCGCCTCGTCTTCCAGCGTGCCCGCGAGAAGGCCAGCGAGGGCACCCCCGTCATCGTCTTCTTCGACGAGATGGAATCCCTCTTCCGCACCCGCGGATCCGGCGTCAGCTCGGACGTGGAGAACACCATCGTCCCGCAGCTGCTCGCCGAGATCGACGGTGTGGAAGGCCTGGAGAACGTCATCGTCATCGGCGCCTCCAACCGCGAGGACATGATCGACCCGGCCATCCTGCGCCCCGGACGACTCGACGTGAAGATCAAGATCGAGCGCCCGGACGCCGAGGCCGCGAAGGACATCTTCGCCAAGTACCTCAAGGCCTCGCTGCCCCTGCACACGGACGACCTGTCCGAACACCAGGGCTCCACGGCCGGCACCGTCCACAGCATGATCCAGACCGTCGTCGAGCAGATGTACGCCGAAACCGAGGAGAACCGCTTCCTCGAGGTCACGTACGCCAACGGCGACAAGGAAGTCCTCTACTTCAAGGACTTCAACTCGGGCGCGATGATCCAGAACATCGTGGACCGTGCGAAGAAGATGGCCATCAAGGCCTTCCTCGAGCACAACCAGAAGGGCCTGCGCGTCTCCCACCTCCTCCAGGCATGCGTGGACGAGTTCAAGGAGAACGAGGACCTGCCCAACACCACCAACCCGGACGACTGGGCCCGCATCTCCGGAAAGAAGGGCGAGCGGATCGTATTCATCCGCACACTCGTCACCGGAAAGCAGGGCGCCGACACCGGACGCTCCATCGACACGGTGGCAAACACCGGTCAGTACCTCTGATCGAGCGGAGCGGCTGCGGATGCCCTCCCCGGGCATCCGCAGCCGACTGCTTTACCGGCCGATTTTCAGCCGGTGACGAGGCGCATCCAATGACGGAAATGATCTCCCCACGAGCGCGGACTGGTTCTAGGCTCATCCGTACCGCCGGACGCGCAGTGCGGGGACGGGCACCGCACAAGCACACGCAACGGAGCACCAGCGGTACTTGAGCGCCGCTCCCGAAGGGGAACGCCGCCGGGCAAGGAGGGCCGCATGACCGTACGGCGAGTAATGGGGATCGAGACGGAGTACGGGATCTCCGTCCCGGGGCACCCGAACGCCAATGCCATGCTCACCTCGTCCCAGATCGTCAACGCCTACGCGGCGGCGATGCACCGGGCGCGCCGCGCCCGCTGGGACTTCGAGGAAGAGAATCCGCTGCGGGACGCCCGCGGCTTCGACCTCGCCCGCGAGGCCGCCGACACCAGCCAGCTCACCGACGAGGACATCGGCCTCGCCAACGTGATCCTCACGAACGGCGCACGCCTCTACGTCGACCACGCGCACCCCGAGTACAGCTCGCCGGAGATCACCAACCCGCTCGACGCCGTGCTCTGGGACAAGGCCGGCGAACGGATCATGGCCGAGGCCGCCGTCCGGGCCGCCCAGCTCCCCGGCGCGCAGCCGATCCACCTCTACAAGAACAACACCGACAACAAGGGCGCCTCCTACGGCACCCACGAGAACTACCTGATGAAGCGGGAGACCCCCTTCTCGGAGATCGTCCGCCACCTGACCCCGTTCTTCGTCTCCCGCCAGGTCGTGACCGGCGCGGGACGCGTGGGCATCGGCCAGGACGGCCGCGAACACGGCTTCCAGATCAGCCAGCGCGCCGACTACTTCGAGGTCGAGGTCGGCCTGGAGACCACCCTGAAGCGGCCCATCATCAACACCCGGGACGAACCGCACTCGGACGCCGAGAAGTACCGCCGCCTGCACGTGATCATCGGCGACGCGAACCTGTCCGAGATCTCCACGTACCTCAAGCTCGGCACCACGGCGCTGGTCCTGTCCATGATCGAGGACGGGTTCATCAACGTCGACCTCGCGATCGACCAGCCGGTGCGCACCCTGCACCAGGTCTCGCACGACCCCGACCTCAAGCACCTGATCACCCTGCGCAGCGGCCGGACGCTGACCGCCGTACAGCTCCAGATGGAGTACTTCGAGCTGGCCAGGAAGTACGTGGAGGAGCGGTTCGGCTCGGACGTGGACGAGCAGACCGCGGACGTGCTGACCCGCTGGGAGGACGTGCTGGGCCGGCTGGAGACCGACCCGATGAGCCTGTCGGGGGAGCTCGACTGGATCGCCAAACGAGAGATCCTGGAGGGCTACCGGCGCCGGGACGGCCTGGGCTGGGACGCGGCGAGGCTGCACCTGGTGGACCTCCAGTACTCGGACGTACGGCCGGAGAAGGGCCTGTACAACCGCCTGGTGGCCCGCGGCAAGATGCAGCGGCTGGTGACCGAGCAGGACGTGGAGCGGGCCCGGAGCAAGCCGCCGGAGGACACCCGGGCGTACTTCCGCGGCCGGTGCCTGGAGCAGTACGCGGACGACGTGGCCGCGGCCTCCTGGGACTCGGTGATCTTCGACCTGCCGGGGCACGACTCGCTCCAGCGGGTCCCGACGCTGGAGCCCCTGCGGGGCACCCGGGCGCACGTGAAGGAGCTCCTGGACCGGTGCCGTACGGCGGAGGATCTGGTGCGGGTGCTTTCGGGGCGCTGAGCGGGCCTGAAAGGCCTCCGGGCCGGGAATCATGAAGACAGCCGGACGTTGTGAAAGTACGAGGACGAATGTCGGACCCTCCTTGTAGGGTCGGACGTAGGGTCTGATCTTGAGGGATCCCGAATTCCCGGGGTCCCTCGACGTGAGCGTGCGAACCGAGCGGGGTGAGGTAGACATGGCGACCAAGGACACCGGCGGCGGACAGCAGAAGGCGACGCGCTCGACCGAGGAGGTCGAGGAGGCGGCGGTCGAGGAATCGACCGACCTCAAGGAGCGCCAGGAAAAGCTCTCCGACGACGTCGACTCCGTACTTGACGAGATTGACGATGTCCTCGAGGAGAATGCCGAGGATTTCGTGAGGTCCTTCGTTCAAAAGGGTGGCCAGTAAGGCTCTCCAACCTTCGAAATCGAAGGTCAACCGCCGAGGTGGAGTCGTGCCGGGTCGGCGTCGTCGCGTAGACGCCGGGTCGGCACGATCCGCCCGGCGGGCAGGCCGGAGGCCCGCGTTCCCGGGCGTCGTCCGCCGCATCGCCCGCTCCGCCGGGCAGGTGGTTCACGATCATCAGACGGGTAGGGTCCGAGGCGACTGTGCTTCAGCTGTAACGCAGCCTTGGGGCAGTTCAAGGATCGGCCGGACGTCATACGGCGTGCAGCCGCTTACGTGGAAGGAAACCTGTGGAACCCAACACTCGTAGCACAGGGCGTCTACCGGCAGCCTTCCTGACGCCGGGGTCGTCGTCCTTCATGGACTTCCTGGGCGCGCACTCGCCCGAGATGCTGCCCGGCAACCGCAAGCTGCCGGAGGGTGTCGTCGAGGCGCCGCACGGGACGACCATCGTGGCCGCCACCTTCCCCGGCGGGGTCGTCCTCGCCGGTGACCGGCGCGCGACCATGGGGAACATGATCGCGCAGCGGGACATCGAGAAGGTGTTCCCGGCCGACGAGTACTCCGCCGTCGGCATCGCCGGTACGGCCGGCCTGGCCGTGGAGATGGTGAAGCTGTTCCAGCTGGAGCTGGAGCACTTCGAGAAGGTGGAGGGGACGACCCTCTCGCTGGAGGGCAAGGCGAACCGCCTGTCCACCATGATCCGGAGCAATCTGGGCATGGCGATGCAGGGGCTGGCCGTCGTCCCGCTCTTCGCCGGGTACGACGAGGCCAAGGAGAAGGGCCGGATCTTCTCCTACGACGTGACCGGCGGCCGCTCCGAGGAGCACGGCTACGCCGCCACCGGATCGGGATCGATCTTCGCCCGCGGTTCGATGAAGAAGCTCTTCCGCCCCGACCTGACGGAGGAGCAGGCCACCACGCTGGTGGTGCAGGCGCTGTACGACGCCGCCGACGACGACTCGGCGACCGGTGGGCCGGACCTGTACCGCCACATCTATCCGATCGTCACCGTCATCACGGACGAGGGATTCCGCAGGCTGACGGACGAGGAGTCGCAGGAACTCGCCCGTACGGTCACCAACCGCCGTCTCGAGCAGCCCGACGGCCCGCGCGCCGCCCTGCTCTGACCATCCGTCTCCCTGTAGGAGCCCAGAAGAAAGGGACGGACAGCCGGTGTCGACTCCGTTCTATGTGTCACCCCAGCAGGCCATGGCCGACCGGGCGGAATACGCCCGGAAGGGCATCGCCCGCGGCCGCAGCCTCGTCGTGCTGCAGTATGCCGACGGCATCGTGTTCGTCGGCGAGAACCCGTCCCGTGCGCTGCACAAGTTCAGCGAGATCTACGACCGGATCGGCTTCGCGGCCGCCGGCAAGTACAACGAGTACGAGAACCTGCGGATCGGCGGTGTGCGCTACGCGGATCTGCGCGGTTACACCTACGACCGTGACGATGTGACGGCCCGTGGGCTGGCGAACGTGTACGCGCAGACGCTCGGCACGATCTTCTCCAGTGCCGGGGAGAAGCCGTACGAGGTGGAGCTGGTGGTGGCCGAGGTCGGTGCGACCGCGGCCGGGGACCAGATCTACCGGCTTCCGCACGACGGTTCGATCGTGGACGAGCACGGTTCGGTCGCGGTCGGCGGCAACGCGGAGCAGATCAGCACCTTCCTGGATCAGCGGCACCAGGACGGGATGACGCTGTCGGAGGCGCTGAAGCTGGCGGTGCAGGCGCTGTCCAGCCAGGCCAACGGCGCCGACAAGGCGATTCCGGCGGAGCGGCTGGAGGTCGCGGTGCTGGACCGGACGCGTGCGCAGCAGCGGAAGTTCAAGCGGATCCGGGGCCGGCAGTTGGCGCGGCTGCTGGAGGCGGACGTCCCGGCGGCGGCGCAGGCCGATGCCGTGTCGAACGACGAGGCTCCGGAGGACGAGGCGGAGTAGTAGCCGCCGGTTCGTGTGAGGCCCCGGTTCGCCCTGTGTGGGCGGGCCGGGGCTTCGTCGTGTTCAGGGGGCGGCGGTGGGGGCGGGGCCGGAGGAGTCGCGGACGACCAGTTCGACGGGGAGGTCGGGGGCGGTCCAGGGGGTGCCGTCGAGGACGGCGAGGAGGGCGTTCATGCCCTGTTCTCCGACGCGTTCGGCGGGGAGGTGGACGGTGGTGAGTTCGGGGTCGACGGCGGTGGCCAGGGCGAGGTCGTCGAAGCCGGTGACGGAGAGGTCGGTGGGGACGTGCAGGCCGAGGCGGCGGGCGGCCTTGCAGGCGCCGGCGGCGAGGATGTCGTCGTCGCAGACGACGGCGGTGGGCCGGCCCCCGGGGGCCGTGAGGGCCGCCTCCATGGCCCTACGGGCGCCGTCCACGCTGAGCTCGGCCCGTACGGTGCGCAGCTCGGCGTGGGGGCGCAGGCGGGCGCTGAGGGCTTCGGCGCGGATGTCGAAGGTCCAGGAGTCGACGGCGGAGGCGAGGTGGAGGAAACGGCGGTGGCCGTGGGCGAGGAGGTGTTCGGTGACCTGGCGCATGCCGTCGGCCATGGCGAGGTTGACGTGGGCGGCGGCGGTTGTGGCGGTGGGGTCGCTGTCGAGCATGACGAGGGGGAGGCCGTTGCCGCCGAGGGCGTCGAGGGCGTGGGCGGCCATGGAGGAGGCGATGACGCCGTCGAGGGCGGCGCGGGCTGAGGCGAAGGGGTCGCGGGCGGGGCCGGTGCCGTCGGGGGAGGGGTAGAGGACGACGCCGAAGCCGTGTTCGGCGGCGATGCGGGCGGCGCCGGTGTAGACGCGGGCGAAGAATTCGTTGGTGAGGGCGGGGACGACGAGGAGTGCGGTGCGGGTGGTGCCGAGGCGGAGGTTGCGGGCGGCGAGGTTGGGGCGGTAGCCGACGCGGGCGGCCGTCTCGCGGACGTGGTCGGCGGTGCGCGGGGAGACGCGGCCGCGCCACTTCTCGCCGAGGACGAGGGAGACGGTGGCTTGGGAGACCCCTGCGGCGCTGGCGACGTCCCGGCTGGTGGGTCTCGTCACACGGGCTCCTGGAGTGCGGGGTCGGCGGGGGCGGCGGGGTGGTCGCGGGTTTGGCTGGGTGGACCCGCGAGCTGTGGCCATGGTACGTATGACGAGTTAGGTTATACGTATTACTTGGTTATTCCCCGGCTCGATCCGGGCAGAAGGGGGCGCTCATGGCCGCGGGATACGCGGAGCTGCTCAGGACCCGGCATGCCGCGAGGCTGCTGGTGGGCACGCTCATAGGCCGGCTGCCGAATGCCACGGCGCCGATCGCGATCGTGCTGTTCACGCGGGCCGAGGGCGGCAGCTACAGCCTGGCGGGGGCGCTGGCCGCCGCGTACGGGGTGGCGAACGCCGTGGGCCAGCCGCTGCTCGGGCGGGCGGTGGACCTGTACGGTCAGCCGCGCGTCCAGCTGCCGGCCGCGCTGCTGTCGGCGCTGGGCATGGTGTGGCTGGCCGCGGCGGGTACCGCGCCGGTGGCGGCCGCGTACGCCGCGGTGGTCGTCGCGGGGCTGTTCACGCCGCCGCTGGAGGGCGGGCTGCGGGCGCTGTGGCCGGGGGTGCTGGGCGGCAAGGAGGAGCGGGTGCACGCCGCGTACGCGATGGACGCGGTGGCCCAGGAGGTCATGTTCACGGTCGGACCGCTGCTCGTGACGCTCTTCGTGTCGGTGTGGTCGCCGGCGGTGGCGCTGCTCGCGCTGAACGCGATCGGGGTGCTGGGCGCGCTGTCGGTGGTGGTGAGCGAGCCCTCGCGCACCTGGCGTTCGGCGCCGCGCGAGGCGCACTGGCTGGGGGCGCTGCGCTCGCGGGGCCTGCTGGCCCTGCTGGGTGCGTTCTTCTTCGTGGGGACGGCTCTGGGGTCGATCACCGTGGCGGGTGTGGCGTACGCGGACGATCACGGGGACCAGGCGGTGTACGGGTGGCTGATGGCCGCACTGGGGCTGGGTGCGCTGATCGGCGGTGTGTTCTACGGGTCCCGCGAGTGGGCGGGTGCGCCGGAGCGGCGGCTGCGGATGCTGGTGGCGCTGCTGGCGGTGTGCTACCTGCCGCTGGTGCTGACGCCGGGGCCGGTGGCGATGACGCTGCTGGCGGCGCTGGCGGGGGTGTTCCTGGCGCCGGCGCTGGCGTGCGCGTTCATCGTGGTGGACCGGCACGCGCCGGCGGGGACGGTGACGGAGGCGTTCTCGTGGCTGGTGACGTTCTTCGGCGTGGGGGCGGCGATCGGCACGGCGGCGGCGGGGCCGGCGGTGGAGCTGGGCGGTACGGCGGCGGGGTTCGGTGTGGCGGGCGTGGCGGGTTTCGCGGCGCTGCTGGTGCTGATGGCCACTCAGCGGGTGCTGGCAACTGCGGGCCCGGGCCGGGCGGTGGCCGGGTCGGCTGAGGGGGCGTCGGAAGGGGCCGTCGAGGCGGGGTCCGGGGTGCGCGCGCAGGGCTGATCGGGGGCCGGGCGGGGGGCCGGACGGCCGGGTGTGGCGGGGCCGTCGGCGGAAACTGATCGAAATGGCGCTCTCGAACCCGGTTTCAGAAGAGGGCAGAAGGCGTAATGTTCAGTCATGGACCGCCGCATTTTCGGGCTGGAGAACGAGTACGGCGTCACGTGCACGTTCAGGGGACAGCGCCGACTGTCTCCTGACGAAGTGGCGCGCTACCTCTTCCGCCGTGTTGTGTCATGGGGCCGCAGCAGCAATGTCTTCCTGCGGAACGGCGCCCGTCTGTACCTTGACGTGGGTTCGCATCCGGAATATGCAACTCCCGAATGCGACAACGTGACCGAACTGGTCACGCACGACAAGGCGGGCGAGCGCATTCTCGAAGGACTGCTCGTCGACGCCGAACGCCGCCTGCACGAGGAGGGAATCGCGGGCGACGTCTATCTCTTCAAGAACAACACCGACTCGGCGGGCAACTCGTACGGCTGCCACGAGAACTACCTGGTGGCCCGGCACGGGGAATTCTCCCGCCTGGCGGACATTCTCATTCCCTTCCTCGTCACGCGGCAGCTGATCTGCGGTGCGGGCAAGGTGCTCCAGACCCCTCGGGGCGCGGTCTACTGCGTGAGCCAGCGGGCCGAGCACATCTGGGAGGGCGTCAGCTCCGCGACGACCCGTTCGCGGCCGATCATCAACACCAGGGACGAGCCGCACGCGGATGCCGAGCGCTACCGCAGGCTGCACGTGATCGTGGGCGACTCGAACATGTCCGAGACGACCATGCTGCTCAAGGTCGGGGCCACCGACCTGGTGCTGCGCATGATCGAGGCGGGCACGGTGATGCGGGACCTGACCCTGGAGAACCCGATCCGGGCGATCCGCGAGGTCAGCCACGACATCACCGGTCAGCGCAAGGTGCGCCTGGCGAGCGGCCGGGAGGCCTCGGCGCTGGAGATCCAGCGGGAGTACTACGACAAGGCGGTGGACTTCGCCGAGCGGCGGGGCATCCGTACCGGCGTGGTGGACCAGGTGCTGGAGCTGTGGGGCCGGACGCTCGACGCGATCGAGGCGGAGGACCTGGACCGGATCGGGACCGAGATCGACTGGGTCATGAAGTACCAGCTGATCGAGCGGTACCGGGGCAAGCACAACATGACCATGTCGAATCCGCGGGTGGCCCAGATAGACCTCGCGTACCACGACATCCACCGCCGGCGCGGGCTGTACTACCTGCTGGAGCGCAAGGGGCAGGCGGCGCGGATCTGCAACGACCTGAAGATCTTCGAGGGCAAGTCGGTGCCCCCGCAGACGACGCGGGCGCGGCTGCGCGGTGACTTCATCCGCCGGGCGCAGGAGCAGCGGCGGGACTTCACGGTGGACTGGGTCCATCTGAAGCTGAACGACCAGGCGCAGCGGACGGTGCTGTGCAAGGACCCGTTCCGGTCGGTGGACGACCGGGTGGAGAAGCTGATCGCCGGCATGTAAGTGCGTGGTGTGACATAGCACCGATCTTGGGCAGGGCCCCGTGCGGTCTCGTACGGGGCCCTGCTCACGGCTTAGAGTGGCGGGCGACCGCCTTGCCGTCTGAGATCTGAGGAACACGTGCGCCGACTTGCCGGCCTGCTTGTCGTACCCCTGCTGCTGCTGTCGACAGCGGCGTGTGGCGACGACAGCGGCTCCGACTCCGCCCAGATGAAGAACGGGGTGCCCGCGATCACCAAGGGCGCCAAGTTCGGGGAGACGCCCACCCTGTCGCAGGGCAAGGGCGAGCCGCCCAAGGACCTGAAGGTGGAGACCGTCAGCGAGGGCGACGGCCCGGCGCTGAAGAAGGGCGACATCGCCCAGGTCAACTACCTCGGCCAGGTGTGGGACGGCAAGGAGCCGTTCGACGCCAGCTTCGGCAAGGGCAAGCCGTTCGACGTGACCATCGGCGCGGGCATGGTCATCAAGGGCTGGGACCAGGGCCTCGAGGGCCAGAAGGTCGGCAGCCGCGTCGAGCTGGTCATCCCGCCGGCGCTGGGTTACGGCGAGCAGGGCTCGGGCGACAAGATCAAGCCGAACGCCACGCTGGTCTTCGTCGTGGACATCGTCAAGGGCACCTCCGTCCCGGCCTCGGCCACGGGCAAGGAGGTCGCCCAGGACAACAAGGACCTGCCCAAGGTCGGCACGAACACGGACGGCAAGGAAGTTGCCGTGACCGTCCCGAAGGACACCGCCGAGCCCGGCAAGCTGGTCTCGAACTACGTCCTCGAGGGCGACGGCGCCGTGGTGAAGGACACCGACAACGTCGTCGTCAAGTTCAACGGGAAGACGTGGAAGGACGACAAGACCTTCGAGAGCACGTACACCAGCGACACGACGGTCACCTGGCCGATGGAGCAGCTGTCGGTCAAGGGCCTGAAGGAGGGCCTCCTCGGCAAGAAGGTCGGCAGCCGCATCCTGCTGGTCATCCCGCCGGACCTGGCCTTCGGCGACAAGGAGCAGGGCACCATCCCGGCCAAGTCGACGCTGGTGTTCAGCCTCGACATCCTCGCCGTGATGTAAGACTGTTCCGGTTGGGCCCCCGTTCGTACGTATGAGGAGCAGTTCCGTGAGCGACAAGCTCGAGAAGCCCGAGATCGACTTCTACGAGGGCGGCGTTCCGGCCGACCTGGTGATCAAGGAGATCTGGGAGGGCGACGGCGCCGAGGCCAAGGCCGGTGACTTCGTCAAGGTCCACTACGTGGGTGTGGCCCTCTCCACCGGCGAGGAGTTCGACGCCTCCTGGAACCGCGGTGCACCGCTGGACTTCAAGCTGGGCGCCGGCCAGGTCATCGAGGGCTGGGACCGTGGCATCCAGGGCATGAAGGTCGGCGGCCGCCGCCAGCTCGTCATCCCCGCGCACCTCGCCTACGGCGACCGCGGCGCGGGCGGCGCGATCGCCCCGGGCGAGACGCTGATCTTCGTCTGCGACCTGGTCGCCGTCTGATCCGCGAGGACGCGCAAGCCGAGGGCCCCCGCCGTGAGGCGGGGGCCCTCGCTTTTGTCCGGGACCGCCGGGACGGTACGGTCAGCGCTCACGAGTGTGTGTGTCGAGAACGGGGGAACGGCGTCGATGGCGATTGCCAAGGCCGAGCGGCTGATGAACCTGGCGCTGTGCCTGCTGGGTACCCGACGGCCGCTGAGCAAGCGGGAGTTGCGCGGTTCCATCGAGGCCTACATGGAGGCCGGCAACGACGAGTCGTTCAACCGCATGTTCGAGCGGGACAAGGACGACCTGCGCGAACTCGGCCTGGTCATCGAGACGGTGGAGAACCTGGAGGGCGAGACCGGATACCTCGCCCGCCGGGACAGCAACCGGCTGCCTCCCGTCTCCCTGGACGCCGAGGAGGCCGCGGCCCTGGGCCTCGCGGCGAAGGTCTGGCAGCAGGCCCGCCTCGCCGGGGCCGCCAGCGGCGCCCTGCAGAAGCTGCGGGCCGGCGGGATGCCGGAGGCGGGCGACCCGTACGAGGGGCAGCACAGCGCCATCGAGCCGCGCATCCCGGTCCACGAGGCGGCCTTCGAGCCGCTGATGCTGGCCTGCCGCGACCGCCGGCCGGTCGTCTTCGACTACCGCAAGTCCACCGCCGCCACACCCGGGACCCGGCAGGTGGAGCCCTGGGCGCTGGAGTGCTGGCGCGGCCACTGGTACCTGGCCGGATTCGACCGCGACCGAGGGGCGGAGCGGGTGTTCCGGCTCTCCCGGATCACCGGCAAGGTGCGCTCCCGCGCCGGCAGGTACACCGCCGAGGTGCCGGACGTGGTGACCGTGCGGGAGACCGTGGCGAGCTGGGCCGGGGAGAGCGCGGAACGCTCCGCGCTGATCCGGCTGCGCGCCGGGGCGGGCTACCCGCTGCGCGCCAAGGCCACCGCCGTGCGCGAGGGCGGGGACGGCTGGGACGAGCTGGAGATCCCCTACGGGCACGGGCTGGACGCCTGGCTCGTGGAGTTCGGCCCGGACGTGGTGGTCGTGGAGCCCGCCGACCTGCGGGCGGACGTGGTGGACCGGCTGCGCGCCGTCGCCCAGGGCTGACCCGAACACCTGTAGCTACGCCCTGAGGGGGAGACGTACCAGCATGGCTGCCAACGCCATCGACCAGACCCGCCGGATGCTGTCCCTGGTGACGTACCTGCGCGAGCGCCCGGGCGCGCACGTCGCCGACGTCGCGCGTGCCTTCGGGATCACCGAGGACGAGCTGATCTCGGACCTCGACGTGCTGCCCATGTGCGGGACCAGCTTCCGCGGCGGGGACCTGCTCGACATCGACACCGACGGGGAGCGCATCTGGTGGCGCAATCCCGACGCCTCGGGGGAGTCCACCGCCGAGCCGCTGCGGCTGGCCGCCGACGAGGCGACCGCGCTGCTGGTCGCCGCCCGCGCGGTGGCCACCCTGCCCGGGCTGCGCGAGGGCGACCGGGACGCGCTGCTGCGGGCCACCGCCAAGCTGGAGGCCGCGGCGGGCGAGGCCGCCGGGGCCAGCTCCCGGCTGTCGGTGACCTTCGAATCGGAGGGCGGGGTCTTCGCGGACGTCGACCGGGCGATCGCCGAGCGGCGCCGGCTGTGGCTGCGGTACTACTCGCCGGCCCGCGACGAGCTCACCGAGCGCAAGGTCGACCCGATCCGGCTCTTCGCCGTCGGGCACACCTACATGGAGGGCTGGTGCCACCTCTCCGAGGCCCGGCGCACCTTCCGCCTCGACCGGGTCGCCGAGATCCGGCTGCTGGACGAGCGGGCCGAGCCGCCCGCCATCGAGCCGCGGGACCTGTCCGAGGGGCTGGTGCAGCCGGCCGCCGAGGACCCGGAGGTGGTCGTCGAGGTCGGGCCCGGCGGGCGCTGGGTGGCGGAGTACTACCCGCACGACAGCGCGGAGGAACTGGCCGGGGGCGGCCTGCGGATCACGCTGCGCAGCCCCGATCCGGCCTCGCTGCGCAGGCTCGCGCTGCGGCTGGGCCGCGAGGGGCGGATCGTGGCCCCCGTGGAGCTGGCGGACAGCGCGCGCAGCGCGGCCCGGGAAGCACTCGCGGGGTACGGCGAGCAGGTCTGAGGGGAGCAGCGGTCGATGTCGCCTGTGTCGGGTACGTCAGTTTCTTCGGCTTCAACGGGGTGCGTGGCCTTCAAGGCGGCGTGTCCCGACTGCCGGGCCCGCTTCGAGCTGGACGCGGCGGCCCTGCGGCTGGTCATCGGCGGCAGCCGGCGGACCACCTTCTACTCCTTCACCTGCCCGCAGTGCGGTGCGTCCGTCCGCAAGCCCGCGGGCGAGCGCATCGTGGAACTGCTGACCGGCGGAGGCGTGAGCACCCTGCGGAGCGTCTGAGCCGCCCGGTGGCCTAGGCTCGTCCCATGCTGTGGCCGATGTTCGCAATTGCCCTGGGCTTCCTCGGGATCGCCGTCCTCGCCGTGCCCGCGGTACGGGTCTTCGTGGAGGTCCGCAGACTCTCCGGGCAGGTCGCGGCGGCCAGCCGCCGGATCGCGGACGCGACGGAGGACCTCGAGCGGGCCGCGGCCGATCTTGCCCGGGCGGGCCGTGGAGTGCGGCCGTGAAGCGGGACGAACCGGTGTGAACGGGGCGTGAACTCGGGTCCCGCGTGCAAGCGGGGATACCCCGGGGGATTGCCGGGCGTTAACCCCCGGGGGTTACGATCCTTGCCTGAGCGGTTACCGGATCCGTGTCCGAGCCGTCCACAGCCACCACAACCAGCCGTTTCGGTGAGAAGGAAGACACACATGATCGGCAATCTGAAGCCCCTTGAGATCCTTCTGATCATCGCTGTCATCGTGCTGCTGTTCGGCGCCAAGAAGCTCCCCGAGATGGCCCGTTCCCTCGGCAAGTCGGCCCGTATCCTCAAGAGCGAGGCCAAGGCCATGAAGAAGGACGGCGAGGCGGAGGACGCGGCCGCCGCGGCCCCGGCCGCCGACCAGGCCCCGCAGCAGCCCGTCGCCCCGCGCACCATCCAGGCGGCGCCCGGTGACGTCACCAGCTCCCGGCCCGTCAACGAGCCGAACCGCACCACCCAGGGCTGACCCAAGCCGGACACGCCAGTCATCTGCAACGAGACAAGGGACGTGGGTTGCTCAAGTCTGCCCGCAAGCAGGAGAAAAAGGGACGACAGGCCAAGGACGCCGAAGGGCGCATGCCTCTCGTCGAGCACCTGCGTGAGCTGAGAAACCGCCTGCTGAAGTCGGTCCTGGCGATCCTGGTGATCACGGCCGTCGCCGCCGTCTTCTACCGGGACATCATCAACTTCCTGTTGAAGCCGATGCTGGATTCCGTCGGCTGCACCAACGGGGTGGTGACCCAGCGCAACGGCCGCCCCTGCGCCGACATGACCGTGAACGGCCTGATCTCGGCGTTCTCGATCGCCCTGAAGGTCTCGCTGATGGCCGGTGTGGTGCTGTCCACGCCGGTGTGGCTCTACCAGCTGTGGGCGTTCACCGCGCCCGGGCTGCACAACCACGAGAAGAAGTACGCGCGCGCCTTCGTCGCGGTCGGCGCTCCGCTCTTCATGGCCGGCGCGGTCCTCGCGTACAAGATCCTCCCGCAGACCGCGACGATCCTGCTCGAGTTCACGCCGGACCACGCGCGCAACCTGCTGCCGGTCGACGACTACCTCGACCTGGTCGCCCGCATGGTGATCGTCTTCGGCTTGGCCTTCGAGCTGCCGCTGCTGCTGATCCTGCTGAACTTCACCGGAGTGCTGACGGCCAAGCGCCTGGCGAGCTGGTGGCGCGCCATGGTCCTCGGCATCACGGTCTTCGCCGCCTTCGCGACGCCCACCGGCGACCCTCTCACCATGCTGTCGCTGGCCGCCCCGATCGTGGCCCTGTACTTCATCGCGCTCGGCATCTGCCTGGTCAACGACCGCAGGCGCCGGCGCAACGACCCCGACGCCGGGCTCGACGACGACGAGGCCTCCGCGCTGGACCTCGCCCCGGCGCCGATCGGCGAGATGGAGGCGGTCCCCGCTCCCACCGAGCTGCCCGGCCAGACGGACGGCGGACGCCGGCGGATCAACGGTTACGACGACGCGACCTGACAGGTAGATTTCTCTCCCAGCGACCGCCGGGAGGGGCCCCAGTGCTGAGCTCTGAGATCACGCTGTTCGTCAATCCCACCGCGGGACGCGGCCGGGGCGCGCACGCCGCGCAGCCGGCCGCTTCCGCGTTGCGGGCGGCGGGCTTCTCGGTACGGACCGTCGTCGGCACCGACGCGCCGGACGCTCTGGCCCGGCTGCGCTCCGCCGTCCGCGCGGGCACCGGCGCGGTGATCGCGGTGGGCGGCGACGGCATGGTCTCGCTGGCCCTCCAGGCGCTGGCGGGTACGGACGTACCCCTCGGGGTGGTCGCCGTCGGCACCGGGAACGACTTCGCGCGGGCGCTGGGGCTGCCCGTGCGGGAGCCCCAGCGGGCGGGGCGGCTGGCCGCCGGAGCCCTCAAGGAGGGCCGGATCCGCGAGATCGACCTCGGGCGGGTGGCGGACACCTGGTACGGGACCGTGCTCTGCTCCGGCTTCGATTCCAAGGTCAACGACCGGGGCAACCGGATGCGGCTGCCGGCCGGCCGGTTCAAGTACGACCTGGCGATGATCGCGGAGCTGGCCGCGTTCCGGCCGTTCCCCTACCGGATCACGCTCGACGGCGGTCCGGCCATCGAGACCGAGGCCACCCTCGTCGCCGTGGGGAACGGCTCCTCCTACGGCGGCGGCATGCGCATCTGCGCGGACGCCGTCCCCGACGACGGGCTCTTCGACGTCACCGTGGTCGGCGACTGCAGCCGCACCACCCTGCTCACCGTGTTCCCGCAGGTCTACAAGGGGACCCACCTCAGCCACCCGAAGGTGACCGTCCACCGGGCCCGGACGGTCACCCTGGAGGCCGCCGGGCTCACCGCCTACGCCGACGGGGAGCCGGTCGGACCGCTGCCGGTGGCCGCCGAGTGCGTCCCCCGGGCCCTGCGGCTGCTCACTTAAATGATCGCGACTGTTGTCAGAGGGGGCGGGTAGGCTCGATCTCAAGATGACCGAAGAACTCTCACCGGCCGAGCGGTACGCCGCTGCCCGGATCCGCGCCGCCGAAGAGGCCAGCGCGCTGGCGCCCTTCCGCGAGATGTACGCATTCGACCTGGACCCGTACCAGGTCGAGGCCTGTAAGGCACTGGAGGCGGGCAAGGGCGTCCTGGTGGCCGCCCCGACCGGCTCGGGCAAGACGATCGTCGGCGAGTTCGCCGTGCACCTGGCCCTCCAGCAGGGCCGCAAGTGCTTCTACACGACGCCCATCAAGGCCCTGTCGAACCAGAAGTACGCCGACCTCGTCAAGCGCTACGGCGCCGACAAGGTGGGCCTGCTCACCGGCGACAACAGCGTCAACTCCGAGGCGCCGGTGGTCGTGATGACCACCGAGGTGCTCCGCAACATGCTGTATGCGGGCTCCCAGTCGCTGCGCGGCCTCGGGTACGTGGTGATGGACGAGGTGCACTACCTCTCCGACCGATTCCGCGGAGCCGTGTGGGAGGAAGTGATCATCCACCTCCCCGAGTCGGTGACCCTGGTGTCGCTGTCGGCGACGGTGTCCAACGCGGAGGAGTTCGGCGACTGGCTGGACACCGTGCGCGGGGACACCGAGGTGATCGTCTCCGAGGAGCGGCCCGTACCGCTGTGGCAGCACGTCATGGCCGGCCGCCGCATCTTCGACCTCTTCGAGGAGGAGTCCGACCACGGAGGCCGCGGCTCCGCCCGCCGCGAGGTCAATCCCGACCTGCTGCGGATGGCGCGCGAGGAGAACAGCCGCACCTACAGCCCCAAGGACCGGCGGCGCGGGAAGATGGTCCGCGAGGCGGACCGCGAGCGCGAGCGGCGCTCCCGCGGCCGGATCTGGACCCCCTCCCGGCCCGAGGTCATCGCCCGCCTCGACGGGGACGGGCTGCTGCCCGCCATCAACTTCATCTTCAGCCGGGCCGGCTGCGAGGCCGCCGTCCAGCAGTGCCTCTACGCGGGCCTGCGGCTCAACGACGATTCCGCGCGCCTCAGGGTCCGCGAGATCGTCGAGGCGCGGACCGCCTCCATCCCCGACGAGGACCTGCACGTCCTGGGCTACTACGAGTGGCTCGAAGGCCTGGAGCGGGGCATCGCCGCGCACCACGCGGGCATGCTGCCCACCTTCAAGGAGGTCGTGGAGGAGCTCTTCGTACGGGGCCTGGTCAAGGCCGTCTTCGCCACCGAGACCCTGGCGCTGGGCATCAACATGCCCGCGCGCACGGTCATCCTGGAGAAACTGGTCAAGTGGAACGGCGAGCAGCACGCCGACATCACCCCCGGCGAGTACACGCAGCTGACCGGCCGGGCCGGGCGGCGCGGGATCGACGTCGAGGGCCACGCGGTGGTGCTGTGGCAGCGGGGCATGGACCCGGCGGCGCTCGCCGGGCTCGCGGGCACCCGTACGTATCCGCTGCGCTCCAGCTTCAAGCCCTCCTACAACATGGCCGTGAACCTGGTCAGCCAGTTCGGGCGGCACCGCTCGCGCGAGCTGCTCGAGACCTCCTTCGCGCAGTTCCAGGCCGACCGCTCGGTCGTCGGGATCTCCCGGCAGGTGCAGCGCAACGAGGAGGGCCTGGAGGGCTACCGGGAGGGCATGACCTGCCACCTCGGCGACTTCGAGGAGTACGCGCAGCTGCGCCGGGACCTCAAGGACCGCGAGACCGAGCTGGCCAAGCAGGGCGCGGCGCAGCGGCGGGTCCAGGCGGCCAGTTCGCTGGAGAAGCTCAAGCCGGGCGACATCATCCACGTGCCCACGGGCAAGTTCGCCGGGCTCGCGCTGGTCCTGGACCCGGGCGTGCCGGCCGGGCGGGTCAACGGGCACCGCGGGTACGAGTACGCGGAGGGCCCGCGCCCGCTCGTGCTCACAGCCGAGCGGCAGGTCAAGCGGCTCGCCGCGATCGACTTCCCGGTGCCGGTGGAGGCCCTCGACCGGATGCGGATCCCCAAGACCTTCAACGCCCGCTCCCCGCAGTCCCGTCGGGACCTGGCCTCCCAACTGCGTTCCAAGGCCGGGCACCTCACGCCGGAACGGCGTGGCCGCGGCCGGGCCGCGGCGGCCGACGACCGCGAGATCGCCCGGCTCCGGGCGGAGCTGCGGGCGCACCCCTGCCACGGCTGCGACGAGCGCGAGGACCACGCCCGCTGGGCGGAGCGCTACCACCGGCTCAAGCGGGACACCCAGCAGCTGGAGCGGCGGATCGAGGGCCGGACGAACACCATCGCCCGCACCTTCGACCGGATCCACGCGCTCCTGACCGAGCTGGACTACCTGCGCGAGGACGAGGTCACCGTGCACGGCAAGCGGCTCGCCCGGCTGTACGGCGAGCTGGACCTGCTGGCCTCCGAGTGCCTGCGCGCGGGCATCTGGGAGGGCCTGAGCCCGGCCGAACTGGCCGCCTGCGTCTCGGCGCTGGTCTTCGAGGCACGGCAGTCCGACGACGCGGTCGCGCCGAAGGTGCCGGGCGGCGCGGCGAAGGCCGCCCTCGGTGAGATGGTCCGCATCTGGGGCCGGCTCGACGCCCTGGAGGAGGAGCACCGGATCAACCAGGCGGAGGGCGTGGGCCAGCGCGAGCCGGACCTCGGCTTCGCGTGGGCGGCCTACCAGTGGGCCTCCGACAAGAGCCTGGACGAGGTGCTGCGCGAGGCGGAGATGCCGGCCGGGGACTTCGTGCGCTGGTGCAAGCAGGTCATCGACGTGCTGGGGCAGGTCGCCGCGGCCGCACCGTCGGCCTCGGGCGACAGCGGGAGCACGGTGGCCAAGAACGCCCGCAAGGCCGTCGACGCGCTGTTGCGGGGTGTCGTGGCCTACAGCTCCGTCGGCTAGGGGCCCTTGGGGCTTCCTCCGAGGGCGGGGGCGGCGTGGTCTGATCTCTTGCCATGATCGAATCGGCGTGCTCTGTGCGACGATCGGTCCATGAGTGCGGGAGCGGGCGAAGGGCCGATACCGATACCGATACGGGTCGGCCGGCCACGAGCCGACCGGCTGAGACCGCGGAGCGACCGGCCGCCGCGCGAGGAACTCCTCTGCGCGGCGGCCGAGTTGTTCACCGCCCACGGCTATGCGGCGACGACTACGCGGGCGGTCGCCGAACGGGCCGGAATGCGCCAGGCCACGATGTACCACTACTTCGGCGGCAAGGAGGACCTCCTCGCCGAACTGCTGGAGTCCACCGTCGCCCCCTCTCTGGTACTGGCCCGACGGCTGCTCGCCGACACCGGCCGCCCCGCCGCACGGCGGCTGTGGGAGCTGTGCCGCTCCGACGTGCTGCTCCTGTGCGGGGGCCCGTACGACCTGGGGGCGCTCTACCTGCTGCCCGAGGTGGCGGGCGCGCGCTTCGGGCGGTTCCGCCGGATGCGCGGCGAACTCAAGGACGCCTACCGCATGTTGCTCGACGGGACCGGTGCGCGCGCCGAACTGGCCGGGGACGGCTCCGCCCTGGCGCTGCGCAACGACCTCGTCTTCGGGCTGATCGAGGGCGTCATGCTGATCCACCGCGCCGACCCGCAGCGGCCGGTCACCGTCTTCGCGGAGGCCACCGCCGACGCGGCGCTGCGCATCGCGGGGGCGGCCGGCCGGCCCGACACCCCCTAGCCGGCCCAGTCGTCCTCGCCGGGGCCCGTCTCCCAGGCGGCGCGGTCGTGCCAGGCCCGAAGGGTGCGGCCGCTCTCGAAGCGGTGGCCGATGCCGGTGACCGGGTCGGTGAACTCCAGTACGCGGGCCAGCAGTTGCAGCGGCCGCCGGTAGTCGTCCGGCGCGGGGTCGGTGACCCGCGGGTACACCGGGTCGCCCAGGATGGGCAGGCCGAGGCTGTTCATGTGCACCCGCAGCTGGTGGGTGCGGCCGGTGTGCGGGGTCAGCCGGTAGCGGCCCAGTCCGCCCGAGGCCCCGGTGAGTTCCACCAGGCTCTCCGCGTTGGGCTCCCCGCCGGGGACCTCGGCCGCCGCGATGACCCCGCGGGCCTTCTCGATGCGGCTGCGGACCGTGCGGGGGAAGGCGAGCGCCGGGTCGTGGGGCGCGAGCGCCTCGTACTCCTTGTACACGCGCCGCTGCTGGAACAGGAGCTGGTACGCCCCGCGGTCCTCGGGCCGGACGCTGAACAGCACCAGCCCCGCCGTCAGCCGGTCCAGCCGGTGCGCCGGGCTGAGGGAGGGCAGGTCCAGCTCCGCGCGGAGCCGGGCGAGGGCGGTCTGGGTGACGTGGCTGCCGCGCGGGGTGGTCGCGAGGAAGTGCGGCTTGTCCACGACCAGGAGGTGCGCGTCGCGGTACACGACGCGGACCGCGAAGGGGACGGGCGCCTCGGCCGGCAGGTCGCGGTGGAACCACAGGTAGCCGCCCGGCTCGTACGGGTCCCGCGCGTGCAGGACGCGGCCGCCGGGGCCGAGGATCCGGCCGGCGTCCAGCAGCCGGGCGACGGCCCCGGCGCCGGGGCCGCCCGCGTAGTGCGCGACCAGGTAGCTCCCGAGGTCCGGCCAGGCGCCGTCCGGATCCGGGGGCAGGCGCAGCCGGACCGGGTCGATGCCGGCGCGCTGGGGGAGGGGGGAAGGGGGTGGCTGGGCTCTGCGTCTCATCGGGGACAGGCTATGCGGAGCGGGCTACTGCTCGGTGAAGGTGCCCAGGTGGTCGGCATCGAGGTATTCGACGCGCAGCGTGCCGTCGGTGAAGGTCACCCCGGTGCGGCCGGTCGCGTACTCGCCCGTGGTCTCGAAGCTGAAGGTGTCGCCGTCGTAGTGGGCGAGCGGGAAGCGCAGCGGCTTCGGCCCGAGGGACAGGGTGAGCGCGCCCTTGGCGTCCGCGGTGACGGTGGCCTTGCCGTAGTAGGGGCTGACGTAGGTGCCGGTGTACGCGGCGCTGTCCTGGGCGGGCCGGACGGAGGCGGGCGGGTCGGAGTAGTCGGTGGGGGAGCGGGTCGCATCCCGCATCTGCTGGTAGACGGAGCCGGTCAGGCCCAGCCAGTCGGCGGTGGCCTTGCCGTATTCGACCGAGTCGAAGAAGTCGAGCGCGACGGCGTCGGCCAGGCCGACCGGTGCGCCGTTGGTCAGGACGACGATGCCGAGCCGCTCCAGCGGGAGCATGGTGACGTTGGTGTTGGCGCCGAGCTCGAAGCCTCCGGAGTGGCTCAGGCGCAGTCGGCCGGCGGCGTCGTAGGAGACGTTCCAGCCGAGGCCGTAGAAGCCGGTGCGGGCGGTGGGGTTCGCGGGCGGCTGCGAGACGATCTCGGGGACGTACGTGCGGGCCAGGGTGTCGGCGGGGATGATCCGCTTTCCGTCGAGCGTGCCGCCGGCGAGCTGGAGGCGCAGCCAGCGGGACATGTCGCGGGCGGTGGAACTGACGCCGCCGGCCGGGGCCTGGGCGTCCGCGTTGCGGACGAAGCGGGGGCTCCAGGTGCCGTCCGGGTTCTTGACGTGGGTGGAGGCGCGGTCGGGGGCCTTCGCGTAGGCGGAGAACTCGGTGCTCGTACGGGTCATGCCGGCGGGCTTGAAGAGGGTGTCGGCGCAGAGCTTCTGCCAGGTGGTGCCCTTGGCGCGGGCGATGGCCTCGGCGGCGGCGGTGAGGCCGAAGTTGGTGTACGCGTAGCTCGCGCGGAACGGGGTGAGCGGTTCCAGGCGCAGGTGGTCGAAGATGTACGACTGGTCGTAGCCGAGGTCCTCGAGGAGGTCGCCGGCGTGGTCGGGGAGGCCGCTGCGGTGGGAGAACAGGTCGGCGGCCGTGACGTGCCCGGTGACCCAGGGGTCCTTCAGGGAGAACCCGGGGACCGTGATGTGGCGGTCCCACTCGGCGGGGTCGGTGAAAGCGCCGGCCACGACGCTGGAGGACACCGGCTTGGAGACCGAGGCGAGCTGGAAGACGGTGTCGGGGCCGACGGCCGCGCGTTCGCCGGTGCGGCGGACGCCGAAGCCCTTGAGGTGGACGACCTCGTCGTCGTGGACGACGGCCACGGAGACGCCGGGGACGCCGGTGCGGCGCATCAGGTCCTCGATGGTGCGGTCCAGGCGGTCCACGGCCTTGGCCACGGCCTCGTCGGTGAGGGCGGGCTGTGGCGCGGGCGGGGGGCTCGGGGCCGTGGTCGCCGCGGTGGCCAGCAGGCTGCTCGCCACCGCGGCTGCCAGGGCTGCCCCGGCGGCTGCTGTGCGCGTGCGCATGAGCTGATTGTCCCGCCGTGCGGGTGAATGCGCGCGTCGGCTCCGCCCGTGCCGGCCTGGGGTGCGGAGCCGGGCCCGTGGCGGCGGGGTGGGGCTCGGGTGCGGTGCCGTTGCCGGGGGCGCTGCCCCCGGGCTCCCGCGCCTCAAGCGCCGGCGGGGCTGGATGTGGCTCGGCGCCGTTGCCTTCCGCGGGGTCGTCGTGGCTGGTGCGGCGGCGGGACTGCGGCCGGGCCCCGCTGCGGGCGCGGGGTCGGCCGGGCTTCGCCGCAGGCGGCTACGCGGCTGTGGCGTGGTCCTGTTCGGCCTCTACCGCCGCGTTCCAGTCGCGCTTGATCGCGCGCCAGCCCTCGTCCGTCTCGCCCAGGCGCCAGTAGCCGGAGATCGACAGGCGTTCGCGGGCGATGCCGCGTTCCAGGCGCAGGTGGCGGCGGAGGTCCTTCACGAAGCCCGCCTCGCCGTGGACGAAGGCGTGGACGTCCGTGGAGGGGAACTCCAGGGCCATGACCGCCTCCACCAGCGCCTCGCCGATCGGGCGGTCGCCGCGGTGGAGCCAGACCGGGACGACCCCGTCCGGGGTGGCCACCTTCAGCTCGGCCGACGGGCCCTCGATCTCCACGAAGGCGTGGACCCGCGCACCCGCCGGCATCCGCTCCATCGCCGCCGCGATCGCCGGCAGTGCGCTCTCGTCGCCGACCAGCAGGTGCCATTCGGCCGCCGGGTCCGGGGCGTAGGCCCCGCCCGGGCCGAGGAACCGTACGACCTCACCCGGCTGGACCCGCGCCGCCCACGGGCCGGCCAGGCCCTCGTCGCCGTGGACGACGAAGTCGAGCGTCAGCTCGCGGTGCGCCGCGTCCCAGTTCCGTACGGTGTACGCGCGCTGCCTCGGCCACTGCGCCCGCGGGAAGTGGGCGCGGATCCCCTCCAGGTCCCACGGCTCGGGGTACGTGACCCCCTGCGGCGGGAAGAGGATCTTGATGTAGTGGTCGGTGAACTCGCCCGCGCCGAATCCGGCCAGCCCGTCACCGCCCAGCACGATGCGCACCATGTGCGGTGTGAGCCGCTCGGTGCGAACGACGACGGCGGTGCCGACGGAACGGGCGCGTCCTTCTGCCACGGTGTCTCCCCTGACTCCCCTGAACCAAGCTTAGGATTACCTAAGTTAGCACCTCAAGGCCGGAGTGCGCTGCTGAGACGCGACACGGCTCCACCCAAACCCCACCGATGGGCGAGGGCGTCGACGAGTTCGGGCTGTGCCGGGGCGGCCGGGAGGGCCGCGTCGAACGGGGGGAGCGGGACGTCGGCGGCCACCTGGACCACCTTCGGGGCCACCGCCAGATAGGGGCGGGATTCGTCCAGCCGCTTGCGCTGGGTGGGTGTCAGCTTCGACTTCGGGTCGTCGACCGCCGCGATGATCCCGGCGAGCGAGCCGTAGGCGTCGAGGAGCTTCGCCGCCGTCTTCTCCCCGATCCCGGGGACGCCCGGCAGGCCGTCGCTCGGGTCCCCGCGCAGCAGTGCCAGGTCCGCGTACCCCGGGCCGTCGACCCCGTACTTCTCGCGCAGCCACGCCTCGTCCGTCACCTGGAGGGTGCCCACGCCCTTGAGGGGGTAGAGCACCCGCCGCTGCCTGGCGTCGTCCACCAGCTGGTACAGGTCGCGGTCGCCCGTGACGATGTCCACCGGGCCGCTCGCGCGGGCCGTGAGGGTGCCGATGACGTCGTCCGCCTCGTAGCCGGCCACTCCCACACGGGCGATGCCGAAGGCGTCCAGCGCCGCCTCGATGATCGGGACCTGCGGGGCCAGGGTGTCGGGGGTCTCCTCCACGTCCGGTCCGGTCTCGGTCTCCACCGCCACCCGGTGGGCCTTGTACGAGGGGATCAGCTCCACCCGCCAGTGCGGCCGCCAGTCCGCGTCCATGCAGGCGACGAGGTCGTCCGGACGGTGGTCCTGGACCAGCCGGCCGATGAAGTCGAGCAGCCCGCGCACGGCGTTCACCGGAGTGCCGTCGGGGGCCCTCACGGAGTCCGGGACGCCGAAGTAGGCCCGGTAGTAGAGGGAGGCGGTGTCCAGGAGCATCAGGCGTCGTGTCGTCACGCAGACGATGATGCCGCAACGCGGTCGACGGCCCGCCGGGCGGCCACGGACGGTGAGCGATCCGGTACGGGAACACCCGTGCACGCGAAACGGGAGGCGGTTGCTGCGTAAGGTGCTTACAGCACACCGATGTGCGACGGACAAGGGGAGGGCAGCCCCGAAATGAACGACAGGGACGGCACGGACGGCCTGGACGACAAGAGCCCCCAGGGCATGGCCACGGACAGGGACAAGGAAAAGGACAAGGACGGCAAGGAGCCGCTCCGGGTGGGCGTCGCCGTGCGCAAGCGGCGCCGCGCCCTCCACCTGACCCTGGCCGCCGTGTCCGCGCGCAGCGGGCTGTCGGTCCCGTTCCTCAGCCAGATAGAGAACGAGCGGGCCCGGCCCAGCATGCGGTCCCTGGAACGGGTCGCCGACGCGCTGGAGACCACGGCCGTCGAGCTGCTCGCCGCGTCCGACACCGCGCGCACGGTGGACCTCGTACGGGCCGGTGACGCATCCGGGCTCACGCCGGTGCCGGGCGTACGCCCCCTCGTCCGCGGGCACCACCAGCTGCACGCCATGGAGTTCACCGGGGACCAGGACGCGGGGCGCGAGTACCAGCACCGCAACGACGAGCTGATGTACGTGGTCGCGGGCGCCTGCCAGGTCGAGGCGGAGGGGCGGGCCTACCGGCTGGAGAGCGGCGACGCCCTGTTCCTGTCGGGAGGCGTGCGGCACCGCTGGCGGGCCGTCACCGAGGACACCCGGATCATGGTGGTGGCGGTGGGCGACCACATCCACGCGACCTCCGAGCCGCCGTCCCCGGGGCACTGAGCGGCGTGCGGCGGATCGTCTCGCTGGTGCCCTCCCTGACCGAGGCCGTGGCCGTGAGCGCGCCCGGGCTGCTCGTCGGGGTCACCGACTGGTGCACCCACCCCGCGGACCTCGGCGGCGCGGTGCGGATCGGGGGGACGAAGAACCCGGACGTCCGCGCGATCGCGGAGCTGCGCCCGGACCTGGTGATCGCCAACGAGGAGGAGAACCGGGCCCCGGACCTGGCGGCGCTGCGGGCGGCCGGGCTGGAGGTGCTGGTCACCGAGGTACGCGAGCTGCCCCAGGCCCTGCGCGAGCTGGACCGGCTGCTGGTGGGAGTGCTGGGGCTGGCGAGGCCGGGGTGGCTGGCGGACGCCGAGGCCGCGTGGGCCCGGGTGGAGCCGGCCGCCGAGCGCACGGCCTTCGTGCCGGTGTGGCGCCGGCCGTGGATGGTGCTGGGCCGGGACACCTTCGCGGGCGACCTGCTCGCCCGGCTGGGGGTGCGCAACGTCTACGCCGGGCATCCGGAGCGGTATCCGAGGATCCCGGTCGAGGAGCTCGCGGCCGCGGGCTGCGATCTGGCGGTGCTCCCGGACGAGCCGTACCGCTTCACCGCGCAGGACGGCCCGGAGGCCTTCCCGGGCCTGCCCGCCGCCCTGGTCAGCGGGCGCCACCTGACCTGGTACGGACCCTCGCTGGCCGAGGCGCCCGGAGTACTGGCGAAGGCCCTGCGCGCGGCGCGCTGAGCGTCGTGCCCTCCGGCCTCCTAGGCGGCGAGCAGGCGGCCTGAGAACAGGCCGCGCAGGGTGTGGGTGGCGGCGAGCAGCCAGGCGGTCAGCAGGGCGAGGAAGAGGGCCGCCGCGAGCCAGGCGAAGGCGGTCAGGCCGGTGTGGCGGGCCAGGCCCGCGGCGCCGGTGACGCAGGTGCCGACGGGGAAGGTCAGGGCCCACCAGGTCATGGCGAAGCCCATGCCGTCGCGGGCGGCCCGTACCAGCATGGCGGTGGCGAGGGCCGCCCACAGCAGGGCGAAGCCCATCACGGGGACCCCGTAGACGACCGCGAAGGCGCCGAGGGCCCCGGCGTAGGGGGCGCCGATCGACTGGGGGGCCATGTCGGCGAGCTGGTTCACGGCGGTGGTGGACTGGCCGAGGGGGCCGAGGACCAGGAAGAGCGTGGGGGTCAGGGCCAGGGGGAGGGGACCGCCCACGATCAGCCGGCCGAAGACCAGGGGGAGCATCAGCAGGGTGGCCAGCAGGCTGATGCCGAACATGGCGTAGCAGGCGAGCAGCATGGCCTCGCGGGGCTGGCCGGCGGGCAGGTGGGGTATCAGCAGGGGGCCGAGGGCGGCGGAGACCATGGGGGCGACCAGGGGGAGCAGCCAGACGGGAGTCGCCTGGCCGGCCTCGACCTTGTGGCGGACCACCATCAGGTAGGGCACCACCACGGCCATGGCCAGGCCGATCGCGGTGCCGGCGGTGAACAGCACGGCGTCGACGGCCACGGCTGCGCCGGTACCGATCAGGTCCTTGCCGACGATGAGGGTGCCGCCGCCGACGGCCAGCAGCGCCATCGACAGGCAGCCGTAGAAGGGGGCGACGGCGGGGTCCAGGAGATGGGCGCGGGCCTGGTCGCGGTGGTGGATCCAGTGCCCGGCGCGGGCGGTGAGCAGCACGGCGAGTGCGAAGGCGGACAGCGCCCAGACGAGCTGGCAGGCCACGCGCTGGCCGGGGACCTGGTACGGGAGGGTGGCGCCGGCGTTGGCGACGATCGCCGTGCCCATGATCGAGGCGTACCAGTTGGGACCGAGCTGCCGCAGGGCCTTGTGGGCGCGGGGAGCGGTCTCGGGGGTGGTGGCGGTGGTGCGGGGTCGCACGAGGGTGGTGGCCATGGATCCAGCGTCGTGGCCGGTGGGAGCGGGCGGCAGAGGCCTTCTCGCTATAGGGCCATAAACTGATGTTATGGGTAATGAGGAGTGGGTGCCGCTGGCGCACCGGGTGCCGGACCTGGGGGCGCTGGAGCTGCTGCTCGCGGTGGCGCGCGTGGGGAGCCTGAGCGGTGCGGCGAGGCGGCTGGGGATCACCCAGCCCGCGGCGAGCAGCCGGATCCGGGCGATGGAGGCGCGGCTCGGGGTGGCCCTGGTGGACCGCTCGCCGCGGGGCTCCACGCTGACGGCGGAAGGCGCGCTGGTCACGGACTGGGCCCGGCGGGTGGTGGAGGCGGCGGAGGCCTTCGACGCGGGGGCGCAGGCGCTGCGGGGGCGGCGGGACTCGCGGCTGCGGGTGGCCGCCAGCATGACGATCGCGGAGTACCTGCTGCCGGGATGGCTGATCGCGCTGCGCGGGCAGCGGCCGGACACCGCGGTGTCGCTGCACGCGGGGAACTCGGCGGTGGTCGCGCAGCGGGTCCTCGCGCACGAGGCGGACCTCGGCTTCGTGGAGGGGCTGACGGTTCCCGAGGGGCTGGACTCGGCGGTGATCGCGCAGGACCGGCTGGTGGTGGCGGTGGCGCCGGGGCACGCGTGGGCGCGGCGCTCGAAGGGGGTGGAGGTGGCGGAGCTGGCCTCGGCGCCGCTGATCCTGCGGGAGCGGGGGTCGGGGACCCGGCAGGTGCTGGACGCCGCGCTGGCGGGGTGCGGGGGGCTGGCCGCGCCGCTGCTGGAGCTGGCGTCGACCACCGCGGTCAAGGCGGCGGCGCTGAGCGGGGCCGGGCCGTGCGTCCTGTCGGAGCTGGCCGTGGGGGACGAGCTGGCGGCGCGGCGGCTGGTGGAGGTGCCGGTGGCGGGGGCCGCGCTGGGACGTGCCTTGCGGGCCGTGTGGCCCGCCGGGGCGCGGCCTGCGGGGCCGGCCCGCGACTTGCTGTCGCTGACCCGCCGAAACTAGGGCCGCCGGTCGCTGCCGCGGGCGGGGCCGGATCGGGGGCGTCGGGGTCCGGGGGGTGCGTGCGGCGCCGTTGCCGGGGCTCTGCCCCGGGCCCCGCGCCTCAATCGCCGGCGGGGCACGAAGGAGGCGCCGGTCAGCAGCAGGGCCAGGCCGAACTTGAGCGGTG
>NZ_JBEZLV010000046.1:3369-41298 GCF_040652335.1 Streptomyces sp. NPDC048270 | reverse complement strand
ATCGACGCGCAGAGCGTGAAGACCTCGACCAACGTCCCCGTGCGGGAACAGGGCGCTGACGTGGGCAAGAAGATCGTGGGCCGCAAGCGGAGCATTATCATCGACACCATCGGACTGATGCTCACCGTGCTCGTCACCGCCGCCAGCATCCAGGACTCGGTCGCCGGCGAACGCCTCCTTGACCGGCTCGCCGCCGACCACCCCGGCCTCCGCAAAGGGTGGGCCGACCGCGGCTACCGCGAGTACCTCGTGGACCACGCCGCCCGACTCGGCATCGACCTCGAAGTCGTCCGCCGCACGCCCGGGAGCAAGGGCTTCATCGTCCTGCCCCGCAGGTGGGTGGTCGAACGGACCCTGGGTTGGCTCATGCACCACCGCCGCCTTGCACGCGACTACGAAGCTCTGCCCACCCGCTCCCCCGCCATGATCTACATCGCGATGATCGCCCTCATGACCCGCCGGATCACCCACGAATCCACCCCAACCTGGCGAGGAGCATGAACTACATCAAGTACGCGGAACGGGATGAACAACGGGTCAAAACACCCTCTCAGGCCGCGTTCGAGATCTGGCGTTGTGGCGGCCGGGCGGGCTCGTTGAGTGGTGCGTGAGTGCTGTCGGGGAGGGTTATCCGTCGGATCTGACGGATGAACAGTGGGCACTGGTGGATGAGTTGCTGCCGCCGCCGCGGACCGGGCCGAAGGGTGGGCGGCGGGAGAAGCATCCGCGACGCCGGATCGTGGATGCCATCTTCTACGTGGTGTGAGGCTGATCCTTTGGAGTGGACACCCTGACAATGGATCTTGATGGTCCAGGAGGGCTGTCCCGGTGGGACGCAGGTCTCCGTATTCGGAGGAGTTCAGGAGGGACGCTGTCGCGCTTTTTCGGGCCGCGGCTGGGAAGCGGACTTACGTGGCGGTGGCAGGGGATCTCGGATTACAGCGGAGTAGCTCGAGGAGCTGGCCCGGCTGCGGGCACAGAACGCCCGGTTGCTCGAGGCTGAGCAGGAGTGGCGGCTGGAGCGCGAGATCCTGCGCCGGGCGGCCGCCTATTTCGCCCGGGAGGTGAAGTGAGTCCCTGCCGCTGGGCCTTCGTCCCCGGCCACCGCGCCGATTTCGGCGTCCAGCGGATCTGCCGGGTGCTCGGAGCATCCCGCGCCGGCTGCTACCGGCACCTGGCCACCAAGCAGGCCCGCGCCGAGCGCCAGGCCGAGGAGAACCGGACCGTGAGCGAGATCCGCGCCGAGCACCATGGCGCCTACGGCGCCCCGCCCGTCCATGCCGAGTTGCGTGCGAGAGGACGCAGGATCAACCGCAAGCGCGTCGCCCGGCTGATGCGGATCAATCACATCGTCGGCCGGCACCTGCGGAAGAAGACGCGGACGACCATCGCGCACAGGGCCGCGCCGCCCGTGCCGGACCTGGTGACGCGAGACTTCACCGCGGACACGCTGAACACCAGGTAGTGGTGTGGCGACATTACCTGCATATCCGCCGGCCCGACGTGGCTCTGCCTCGGCACGGTGATCGGTATTTGCTCGCGGCGGGTGGTGGGCTGGTCCATACGGACCACATGCGCACCTCGCTGGTCACCGACGCGCTCGAGATGGCTGTGACCGCCCGGGGCGGCCGGGGCCACGGCGTCCTCGTCTTCCACACCGACAGGAGCGCCCGGTACAGCGCGGCCGCCTTCGCCGAGGTCTGCCGCCGGCACAGCATCCGCCACAGCATGGGCCGGGCACAGCTCGAGCTGTTCCGCTGGCTGTCGTACTACAACCGGCGCCGTCGACATTCCGCACTCGGCTACCTCACACCAACCCGGATTCGAACAGCAACTGATCACGACACGTACGCTGTCACTCATCGCATGAAAACCGGTGTCAACTCCCGGGGATCAGCCGCAGGACGGGCTTCCACCAGCGCCCACGCCTCCGGTCATGGCATCGACGCCGGAAAGAAGATCGTCGGCCGGAAGCGGAACATCGTCACCGACACGCTCGGGCTCCTATTCACCGCACCTACTACGACAGACAAAGAGCCCGCGGCAAAACCCACACCCAAGCACTCCTCCGCCTCGTCCGCCAACGGATCAGCGTCCTCTTCGCCAGCTCCGCGACGGCACCTTCTACGAGTCCAGAACCCCCACCATCACCCTCGCCGCATAGCCATCCCAAAAGCCCGCATACCCGGCACTACGTCCTTGACGAAGGACATAGAAACACCCCCACAGGCGTCACAGCATTCCTCACGAACAGCAACGCACAAAGATCAGGCGAGCATGTCTGCTATGTGTGGTCCTTTAACCGATGGTGAGCCGACGGCCACCCAAGATGCTTCGCATTTGCTTCAACAGATCAGGTTCGCTCACATTTCCAGCTGTAGGGGTGATCACAGCGGCAGGTCGGCGCCAGCTGGTCTTGAATCGGATGGTGCCACTAATAGGCTCTTCCGGGCTCACAAATTTGATTACGTCTGCAACCGGACCGAGACTCGCGGTGTCAACCACGACGGCCTCACTGTGAATAGATTTCCACCAAGTAAATTCGACTGTACTGGATTCGCGGGCCGCAGAAGTAATGTGCCGCGCGTTCCGCTTGTTCAGGTCGGACACCACAATGCCTGCTTCGTGAGCCCAATCGAATCCGTCTAGGCGGGCTGGCAATTTGAGAGTGGAATTGAGCTGAAGACTGTACTCCTCCCCCGTGCACTCCCTACCCTCCACGGTGTAAGAAGGCAAATCAATACGCCCCGTTCTGTTAAATAGGCCACCATTCTGAATACGAAGTAGGTACGACTGTTCAGTCTCTGACGTCCATGTGGTGAATTGTTGGGCTATATCTGCCGGAAGGACATCCCAGCCGTTGATCCATTTTGCTTTGGTCCGCGGGAAATCGGCACCCATGGACACGAAAACCTTGACAGCGTAGGTGCGAACCGCCGCCGAGGCGGAGTTTGGCCCCTTTTGTAGTTGACTCACACTCAAATCCAGTGGGGGTGCTACGGTGTCGAAGCTTATAGCAGCTCCAATCTCGTCAGCCTTGGACAATGGGGAGTCGGAATGGGTAATTGGTTCCTTTCCGGTGACCTGCGACCGGCGTATCTTCTTCTGAGCGTTAAGCGTCTTTCGGATGGTCTTGGTCTTTTCCGGCGGAGCCAGAGGGCGCACCTGACTTTTCGATCCTTCAAACCGGATGCGCTTCTCCATGTGCTTGCTGACATGTTGGGAAGATTCTTGATGGCGAGCTCCATTCATGGCCACCTCGGAGCCATTCGCAGATGCCGAGGGCTGGTGCAAAGCGAATGGAGATGGCTCTGGCGGGGGCGGCAACTGGGAGTAATTCACCGCCGGCGGGGCCGGAGGTGCCTGGTGGCTGGGAAACTTGAAACGCGGCTGCAAGTGTCGCATCAAGCCATTCTCGGCCATGTGGTTGAAATGCGACGTCAAATCCTCACTCACATGCACCTCGGCGGGATCCAACCGAGAGGATTCCTCGTGCAGAATAGATGAAAAATTATCCAGATCATCGTACAGGTAAACATAGTGCTTAATATCGGATTCGAGCCATCCTCCATAGTTTGTCAGCTGCCAGGCGAATAGAGCAACGGTGTCACTAGAGGTCAAATCGCTGGAGTTCAGATCCATGGCCATGCATCTATAGGCTTCATGGAAAGTGAATGCGAGGTTACGAACTTCGGCTGCGAAATCTTCCATAATTTCCTCCATGCCTGATGGATCATTCATGGTATCTTCAGTGGGGCCCGAAGGAAGGGAATCGATGCGGGCAAACGAGTGTGCCTGATAGGGCACGTCGAAAGATGCAGGTCCGCGCGGTGGTCACTGTGGCTGACCGAGCCCGCGGGTGGCGGTCTGCTGGTGTGAGAGCAGGCTTGCGATGGCCTGGATCGTGTCGCTCATGTGGTCGCGCCGGCCGTGATGGCGGGCGCGAGCGCCCGCCAGTTCTTGAGGTGCTCGATGCCATGCTCGACTCGGATCCGGCGTGAAGAGTGCGCCTTGTGCTGGCGCTCGTAAATCTTCTCGTACCGGCTACGACCGCGGCGAACGTCAACGACGTCACTCAGACCCTCACCCTCGTCGGCGGCATCCCACCCGGGCGGGCCACCCCGGCCGTCCCCGCACACGCCCGGATGCCTTGCTTGGCGACAAGGACTACAACCCACGACGAGCTCGTCTCCCTCGCTTGCAGCCTCATCTGCTGGCGACACCTCAACAACCCTCACTCAAGTCCGTGTTACGAGCTTTAACCCTCAAACCCGAATGACACGCACAAGCGGAACTCGGAATCCTGGCGCAAAATCAGGGCACTCGACGCAGAAGCGTGGATCTCAAGCAGCCGACAGACGGATTCAAACCGGGCCTCACCAGAGAAGGCAACCATCGATGCCCCGTTCCCTGCCCTTCCGTGCCCTGACAGCGAACGGAAAGTGACGAAGGGGTACAAGCGAGAATCACCCAGCAGCTACTGAACTTCATTGAGTGATGTCGGGGCTGTTCGCCTGACAGCGTCCGGACAGTCCGGTAGCTCTTGGCTGTGAGGTACGCGCAGGCGGCGGCTTGAGCGACGTCGAGAGGGCCGCGCGGGAGCGGATCCGGCTGCAGGCCGTGGTCTGCTTCGAGGGCGGGGAGAAGAATCGGGAGATCGCGACCGGGCTGCGGGTGGGCGAGCGGTCGGCGGAACGCTGGCGCCGCCAATGGCGGGAGCGTGGCCAGGCCAGGGTCCGCTCAAAGGGTCACTGGGCCGGCCGAGGATGAGTGACAGGCAAGTAGGCAGTCTTGAGCGGGAGTTGGAGCCGCGGTCCGCTGGCCCACGGCTGGGCGGATTAGCGGTGGACGCTGGCCCGGGTGAAAACGCTGATCGGCCGCCTGTTCCACGTCACCTACACGGTGGAGGGGACGTAGCGGCGCTCAAGCGCCACGGCTGGTCCTGGCAGCAGCCGGCCCGCAGGGCGATCGAGCGCGACGATGCGGCCGCCGAACTGTGGAAGAAGGAGGTCGGGCCGTGGGTAAAGGCGTCGCGGCGGCTCGCGGGGCCTGGCTCGTCTTCGAGGACGAGGCCGGGCAGTCGCTGAGACCGCCGCGCGCCAAGACCTGGTGCCGCATAGGCCAGACTCCAGAGGTCCGCGTTCACGCCCGGGGATCCGGCCGGATATGGAGGGCCGGGATGACGTGTTTCAGACAGGGCCAGCGGTCCCGGATGTTCTACAGCTTCCACGTCTACCGGGGCCGCAAGGGCAAACAGAAGGGCTTCAGCTGGCGGGACTATCGCGACCTGATCGTCCGCGCGCACATCCACTCGGCGGCCCGGTCGTGCTCGCCTGGGACAACCTGCGCGCTCACCTCATGCCGCAGATGAGAGCGTTCATCGAAGCGAACGCCGACTGGCTGACGGTCTTCCAGTCCCCCTCTTACGCGCCCGCCCTCAACCCTCAGGAAGGCATGTGGTCACTGGTCAAACGGACCATCGGCAACCTCGCCGCAGCGACCCTCGACCAACTGGCCGGGACCGTGAAGCGAAGCCTCAAACAGATCCAGTGCCGACCGCACCTGGTCGACGGATACCTCGCGAGAACCGGCCTGACCATGGACGAACTGACCACGATCAGACCGACATCACGCATTCAAGAACTCGGCTGGAGACAGCCCCAGACTGGGACTGTTTCGCGAGCAGTACTCCTATGACGCCGACCCCGAGGGAGTGCCGGCTGCCGGAACGGACGGGGTCCGGCAGCGGTGAGGCGGGCGGGGTGGCAGTACTTTCGCCTGGTGTCAAAACGTACTAAATCAGCTGTTCTATCGTTTGCGTGGTCGCCAAGCTGGTTGGGTTGGCTCCGCCTGTGCGCGAAGAGGCGTGACAGGCCCCCCGGGCGCCACCCGCTCACGGAGCACGGCGTCCCGAGCAAGCAAGGATCGACCATGGCTTCCAGCCTGACCAAGGACTCGGCCGCTACAGACGGGAAAACCTTCTTCGGCCACCCCAGCGGCCTCGCCTACCTCTTCATGACGGAGATGTGGGAGCGCTACAGCTTCTACGGCATGCGCGCGCTGCTCGTGCTCTTCCTGGCCACCAACGTGGCCGACGGCGGTCTCGGGATGAGGGCCGCGACCGCGGTCGCGATCTACTCCGTGTACAACGCGATGGTCTACCTGCTCGCCCTCCCGGGCGGCTGGCTCGGTGACCGCGTGTGGGGTGCCCGCAAGGCCGTGGCCGTTGCCGGTGTCGTGATCATGACGGGTCACTTCCTGCTCGCAGTGCCGTCGTCGGTCTCGTTCTTCATCGGTCTGGCGCTCATCGCCGCCGGTTCCGGTGTGCTCAAGGCCAACATCTCCACGATGGTCGGCCAGCTGTACACCGACAAGAACGACCCCCGTCGTGACGGTGGCTTCACGATCTTCTACATGGGCATCAACCTCGGTTCCTTCGTCGCGCCGCTGACCATCGGCTACGTCGGCCAGGAGATCAACTGGCACCTCGGCTTCGCCATGGCCGGTGTCGGCATGGCCCTGGGCCTCGCCTTCTACTTCTTCGGCTTCCGCCACCTGAACCCGGTCTCGAACCAGGTTCCGAGCCCGCTGAGCGCCGCCGAGAAGTCTTCCGTCCTGAAGAAGGGCCTGATCTGGCTCGGCGTCGCCGTTGCTGCGTTCGCGGTGATCGGCCTGGCCGGGATCTTCACGATCAACTACGCCCTGTGGCCGTTGACCGTCCTCGGCCTGCTCGTCCCCGCCTGGGCGCTGCTGCGGATCAAGCGCGACCGTGACTTGAGCACTGCAGAGCGGTCCCGGATGTCGGCGTACGTGTGGTTCTTCGCCGCCGCCGCGATCTTCTGGGCGATCTACGACCAGACCGGTTCGACCCTCGCCCTGTTCGCCAAGGTCCACACCCAGAACGTCCTGTTCGGGTTCGACTTCCCGGAAAGCTGGTTCCAGTCGCTGAACCCACTGTTCGTGATGGCGCTGGCGCCCCTCTTCGCCTGGCTGTGGGTCGCGCTGCACCGTCGAGGCAAGCAGCTGAGCACCCTGGCGAAGTTCTCCTTCGCCCTGGTCATGATCGGCCTCTCCTTCGGCGTCATGATGATGGCGCAGGGTGCGGCAGGCGACGGAAAGGTCAGCCCTATGTGGCTGGTCTCGGTCTACTTCATTCAGACCGTTGGCGAGCTGTGCCTCTCCCCGGTCGGCCTGTCGCTGACCACCAAGCTGGCCCCGCAGAAGTATGGCTCTCAGATGATGGGCGTCTTCTTCCTCGCAGTCACCGCTGGTGACTCGACCATTGCGCTGCTCCAGCTGTGCGGTGTGCCCACTGACACTCAGGGCTGGTTCGCCAGCCAGGCCGCACTCGCCGTGCTCGTTGGTATCGCAATCTACTGGTACCGCAGGAAGGTCCAGCCGCTGATGGGTGGCGTGCACTGACGCACGATGCCTGACATATTGCGCACGGCCGAACCGGAGTACCGGTCAGCCGTGCCGGTGGGGTTGGATTGTTCCTGACGGGCTGTGGGAGATTGCGGAGCCGCTGATCCCAGCCTCTCGGGTGCGGCCTCAGGGTGGCGGGATGCAGGACACGCCTGATGAGACGCTGTTCGCCGGGATCATCTACGTGCTGGTCAGTGGTTGTGCCTGGCGAGCTGCCGCCGTGCTTCGGGATATCGAAGTCGACGGCCCACCGCAGGTTCCTGATCTGGTCGAGGGCAGGGGCGTGGGGCCGGCTGCACGAGGAGATCCTGCACCGCCGGGACGACGCCGGCCTCCTCGACCTCTCCCGGGCCGTGCTGGACCCCGCGCACGTGAGCGCTGAAAAGGGGGCGAACTCACAGGTCCGAGCCCCGTGGATCGGGGCAAGCCGGGTTCCAGGATGCACGTCCTGTCGGACGCGACCGGACTGCCCCTCCTCGTCGGCCTCTCCGCCGCCAGCACCAACGACAGCCAAGCGCTGAAGCCCATGATCATGGGTCACCAAACGAGACACGACTCCCACCGCGGCCGCTACTTCAAACCCCGACGCCTCCACGCAGACAAGGCCTACGACGTTCCCCACCTGCGAAAATGGTTACGCGGGAACGGATCGGGGTCTGTATCGCACGCAAGGGCATCGAGTCATCGGAACGACTCGGCCAACGCCGGTGGGTGATCGAGCGGACCATGTCCTGGCTCACCGGCTACCGCAGACTCAACCACCGCTACGAACGCCACCCCCGCAACTACCTCGCCTTCCTCGGCCTCGCCGCAGCCCCCTGCTGCTACAAACGACGTACCGCCTCACCACATAGGACACGGCCCTACTTCGAGTACATCACCACCGAGTACCCGCGCGGCGCCGAGCACGGCATGCTCTCGGCGCCCGGCGGATGCTCGGCCGGGCCAGGAAACGCGCTGGCCTGGGGCTGGTGAACCCCATGCCTTCCGGTACACCTTTACCTCCGCGGTTCTCGACGCCGCGGACGGCAACACCCTGATCGCCCGGGACGCCGGCGGCTGGGCGTCGGCCACGATGGTCGTCGAGGTCTACGGGCACGTCGATGTCCACGATCCGGTCTTCGACGCCGCGCTTCGCACGGTCTGGGGTGAGACGACGTGACCGCGAACTCGCTGCTGCCGCTCTACACCGAACGCCCCGACCGCGAGGGCCGCGACAGGCTGGAGATCCTCACCGCGCTGATCGGTGCCCCGTCCTTCGATCCGATCTTCCGTGGGATGCTCGTACGGGTTCCCCAAGACCACCCCGCCTACCAGGGGGGATGCGTCGTTGGCGCCTGCAAACGTGTCCGGTCCGGAGGGGCAGACCTGTGCTCCAACCACCTTCAGCGGTGGGCGAAAGGCTCGGGATCGGGCACGACCCGGGCCGAGTTCCTGACGGCGGCACAGCCGCTGCCCCGGGCCGAATTCGAGCGCGAGGGCCTATGCGTGATCTGCCCCGATCGACCAGCGGAGCCGCGAACCGACCTGCGGTTGCGTCGCCACCACTACCGCTCCTGGAAGTACTACGTCGCCCCACGCGATTCCGGGGCGGATTTCCAGCAGTGGGCTGCTGACCAGGAACCCCGCGAGGGTTACGGAAACTGCAAGGTCACGGTCTGCCCCGGGCTGACGGAGTCGCCACTCGGGTGATCTTGATCGAGAACCCGTCTACCATGAGCTCCCTCGTTCCGTACAGCCCTTGCCCCCCAAACAGCCAGGCAGCGCCGTCAGGTTGGAAAAGGCTCAGTCACACGCGGCATCGTTCGGCGGAAGACCAGAAGATATTCCGCCGACCCACTGCAACCGCCCGACTGCCTATTGGCATACCTACTCCCACTCAATTCTCTTCTTAGAGAAATTGAGGTGATGTGCTACATGTTCCCGCTGGAGACCGTCATATATTCCCTGAATCACGATCACGCCAGCACTGAGAGGATCCTTACTCCTAGCCGATAGACCGCCATCCGATTTCTTGTAAATCAATCCGAAAGCGGCAACCGTGAATTCGTGGTCCTCCGCGCTTCGTTCTGCGATTTGCAGGTAGGTCAGCCCGTCTTCATGGCCAGGAACGACTGGAGCCACGAGTAGGTGCAAACCAAGCGATTCCCCCACATTGAGTTGCTTTAGAATTCTCTCATTGTGGTCACGGGACCTCGTGCGAGTGCGGACGAATTCCACGTATGCCATCGCGCGAGAGAAGACCTCAAGGGCCCCATCTGCATTGCCTGCGAACTCGTTAATCAGGGACTGCTGGTAAGGCTCAGCTAGCAGACCCCAGGCTTCAGTTACCACGTCGGTGGAGTGGCCGAGATCTTGCACGACCTCGGTGAAGGTTATGTTCGGCGTCACCGCCCTGAGGTCTCCGATCGCTCGAATTAGCGAACGATGCAGCTTTTCACTAAGAGACATCTCGATCCTTAAGGTTTCTCGTTGAACGCCAAAGGGGCCACTTGGCCCTCGGGCGGGAATGCTCGTTTGCAGGGTCCTGAAGTATGTGAAATTTATTAACCAAAATGCATCGGAGAATTCAAAGCAGAGTCTTGATGTCAAACCCTGAAGTGGATATCAGCGATGGAATTCGAAGGGGGAATCTTCCTGGAAAGGGAGTCCACAGACAAGCTGAGTTCGTTCGCCCTCTGGTCGAATCTTAGAGTCTGTAGCCGTGCCATAGGGGCACGGCGTTGATCTCGTACGGTCATTTCAGGTATCCCTAGCGTGCAGCGTTCTGCACCATTTAGGCCCTATTCATATAGAGACCTTCGAGTTTGTGCTTCGCCTCTTGCGCAGGGTGGGCTGACCGATCAGCAACACCGCGAACGGCGTTGTGGAGTCCATGTCGTAGTTGGTGTGCATGTGGATCGCGTCCAAATCCTGATGGTCGAGCAGGTGCGACTCGTCGATCACGACGGCCAGTGTCCTTCCCCGTTCGTCGGCCTCGGCAGCCAACGCGGCTGATGTCTGGGTGACGAGGGTGGCCAAGTGGAACTTGGGGTCCCGCGCAGGCTGCTGACGATGCGCTCGTAGAGCCCGCGCATGCCGACCTCGAGGTTGGACTGGTAGATCACCGTGAACCGGTTGTTCTTGCTTCGCTGCCGTGTCTCATAGAACCAGTTGGAGTGTTGGGGGAATGGGAGGCGGATGGTGCTGAGCCAGTCGTGTTCGGCCCCCTACGAGCTCGCAACACGATCATGATGAGATGCTCTGGTCAGCCGTGACCGGTGTGACGATTCGGCCGTTCGTGGTGGTGTGAGTACTCGGCGACCTGCCGCCGACGGCGACCAGTAGGACGGCGGCGGTCCTGACGCCGACTCCGGGCATCGTGGTCAGGACCTGGTGAAGAGGGTGGGCCTCCAGCAGGCTGCCGATCTGCGCTTCCAAGGCCCGGCGCTGGTCGTGGACCGCCGCGAGGGAGGCGGCCAGGGGTGGGATCACGATGTCGAGGGTCCCGGTTCCCGGGACCACGACGGTCTGTTCGTCGAGAGCGTCGAAGACATCGTCGATCAGCCGGACGGCCATGCGTGGGGCCTTGGGGCGGATGAGTTCGACGAGCCTGCGGCGGCCGGCTTTCCGCAAAGCGGCCGGGGATCCGTGGCGCTCGAGGAGCCAGGTGACGGCCCGGTGGTCCAGCCGGAACCCGAGCACGCGCTCCAGCGACGGGTGGAACTGAGTCAGCAGGCCGCGTATCCGGTTGCTGATGCGGGTGGCCTCGGCTGCGAGGTCCTGGTCGAAGCCGGTCAGCACCGTGAGTTCGGCGGTGATCTCGTCGGTCAGCTCCAGCGACCGCAGGACGTGCGGCATGGTGCGGGCGGCGTCCGCGATGACCGCCGCGTCTTTCGCGTCGGTCTTCGCCTCTCCCGGGTAGAGGTCGGCGATCCGTCGCATCGCGAGTCCGGGCAGGTAGGCGACTTCGCAGCCCGCGTCGCGGGCGACGGTCAGCGGCAGTGCCCCGATCGATGCGGGCTGGTCCACGATCACCAGCACCGTGCCGAACTTCGCGATCAGCTTGTCGAAGACCGCCCGCAGTTTCGGTTCGCTGTTGGGCACCGGCTTGTCGAACACCTTCTTGCCCGCCGGCGTGAGCCCGTGGCCATGATGGGCACTCTTGCCGACGTCCATCCCGAGGAAGACGCCCACGCCATCGGTGTCTAACATCGCACCCCTCCCGGGTGGTTGATCTGGCCGGCCCCGGCGTTGGCACCGTTCTCGCGCATCCACGTTATGCAGACCTGCCGCCCGCGAACGCATTGCGCCGGACCGGGCGGTGGCCGGGTCTCTCATCAGCGTCTCCGACGGCACCCCACAGGCCCGGCGACACCCCCCAGGTCATCACTTCGACAGAGGGGACACTGTCATACCGGGCCCGGAGGCCAGCGGCCCCATTGCAGGACCGAAAAAGATAACTGTGAGAGTTCTTCTGCGGCCCGGGATGGGTTGCTGCCAGGCTCGACGCCGATGATCCGGCATGACTCGAAAGATAACTGGCGCCCCGTCAGGGGCTGTCGTCCCCCGAGATGTCTGCCGGATCATCGGCGCCGACCTGGCCCACCTCTTGGCTTGATCAGCAGCTTGTCCGCCTCACGGCGTGACTCATCACAGTTCCGCCACGCGGTGACTCCATCCAGGCCGACCCCGACAACAGGCGTCCGCCCAGCAAGGAGAACGACCACGTGGCCAACCTCGCAGAACAAGTCGGCGGCGTCATCGGCGTCGATACCCACCGAGACACCCTCGCCGCAGCGGCCCTCAGTCCCATCGGCGCAGCCCTGAACAGCACCGACGCCCCTGCGAACGCCCGCGGTTACCGACGCCTGCTGGACTTCGCCCACCAGCACATCCCCGGCCGCCGCTGCTGGGCCGTGGGAAGGCATCGGCAGCTACGGCGCCGGCCTCGCCTCCTTCCTTGACCAAGCCGGCGAGCAGGTCGTCGAGGTCTGCCGACCCAAACGGGCAGCCAACCGGGGCGGACGCAAGACCGACATGCTCGACGCCATCCGGGCAGCGAAGGAGGCCCTGGCCACCGAGCACCTGATACAGCCCCGACTCCGCGGCGAACGCAAGGCACTACGCATCCTTCTCGGCAGCCGCCAAGGTGCAGTCCTTGCCTCCACGGCCGCGATCAACCAGCTCAAGGCCCTGATCGTCTCCGCACCGGACAACCTCCGCGCCGAACTGCGGAAACTCAAGCGCCCGGCCCAGGTCACCCACTGCGCCCAGCTCCGCGACCGCCCCGCCCCGCCCCACCCAGGACCTTGAACACCGGATGACAGCACGGGCACTTCGATCGACTGCCCAGCGCATTCAGAGCCTGCAAGCAGAGGCAAAAGATCTTGAAAGGGAGATCCTGACCCTGGTGACGAAGGCCGCTCCGGAGCTTCTCGGCTTGCTTGGCGTGGGCCCGATCACCGCGGCTCAGGTCCTGGTCAGCTGGTCCCACCAGGGGAGGTTCCGCTCGGAAGCGGCCTTCGCCTCGCCGATCCCCGCCCCTTCCCGACTCACCAACCGGCCGCCTCAACCGCAGCGGCGACCGCCAGCTCAACCGGGCCATGCACATCATCATCCTGATCCGCATGCGGCTCGACCCCGCCACGAAGGCCTACGTCGCCCGCAGAATTACCGAGGGCCAGACCTCCCGGGACGCACAGCGCTGCCTGAAGCGCGCGATCTCCAGGCAGCTGTTCAAGATCCTCAGAACGAACCGAACCGAACAACGATGAGAAGCCTAACAAGCTCCCCCAAACGGCTTGACTCGATATAGCAGCCTCGGGGGACGGCCAGGTCGAAGAGGGCGGCCGGGGTGGTGCGGCCCTGTTATGCCAGGAGGCCGGCAAACCGCCGCAGGACCTGGTCGCGGGCGGGCGTCGGTGCCCAGGCAGGGCGACGGCCGTCGTGACCTCGACGAGCAGTGCGTCGAGGCGGACCCGTGGGACATGCCTTCGGCCGGTTTGGGGACCACTGGACGAGGGCGCAAGCCGCTGCCGACCCGGTGACGAATCCGGGGGCGCCGCAGTGTCCGCTGCCTCTCCATCCCCCTGCCCACCAGGCCGTCCGGACACCCTTAGGGGTAGCCGGCGCGGCCACCCGTCTGACCGGCGGGGCGGCATCGGCCCAGGGGAGGCCGAGCCCGTACCTGGTCAGCCCCACAGGAGCCGGGACAGCACGGACGGCCGTGTGCGTTCCCGCGCCAGTAGCACGGGGACGGAGCGGGAGACCGTGCCCGCGGAGACCGTGAGCGTGCCAGCGGTGGCCCGGGCCGCCGTGACGCCCGCCGGTCCGCCGGTCAGCCGCATGTGGAGCTGCTGCCCGGCTACGCCCGGAAGCCGCAGGTCCTCCACCGCGACCACCGGTGTCCGGGTTCCGAGGCCGTCGTCCAGGTGTCCGACGGCCGTGCCCGCGGCGATGACCACTCTTTCGGACAGCGCGGCCCGCGCCGCCTCGACGAGCGTGCGGCTGCGGTCGAGTGCCAGGGCCAGGCTGTCTCCCGCGTCGACATCAGGGCCCGACGCGTGCTGGCCGAGCATGACGCCCAGGACTGGCTGTTCGCTGCCGCCGACGTCCACGTAGGCGGCCCACATCAGCGCGCCGCCCGCCGGAGTGCTCGACCCCGTCTTGATGCCGCGGACTCCGAGGCTGGACGGGAGAAGGCCGTTGCTATTGACGAGCGGGGCGGGCAGTCCGTCGACCGTGGCGGCGGGGAGGCGGACGATCTCCCGGAACGCCTCCGCCGCCATCGCCGCCCGTGCCAGCTTGAGCTGATCCGCCGCGGTACTGACTGTATCGGCGTCCAGACCACTCGGGTCGGTGTACGTCGTGTCGTACATGCCCAGGTCGCGGGCAGCGGCATTCATCCTGGCGACGAACGCGTCCTCCGTGGTGGTGCCCGTGTCCCAGCGGGCCAGCAGCCGGGCGATGTTGTTCGCCGACGGAAGCAGCAGCATCTTCAGCATGTCCCGCTGGCCGAATTCCTGTCCCTCCCGAAGGCCCGGTATCCGGGACTCGTCGACGGCGCGCCCGTCCTCCACGGCCCGTGCGTCCACGGCGATCCGAGGCCCTTCCTCCCCGGCGCCGAGGGGGTGGTCCCGAAGGATCGCATAGGCGGTCATCACCTTGGCCACGCTGGCGATGGGCACGGGGCGGGGATTTCCGAACCCGCCCATCGGGGCGAGTCCGGGCGCTTCGACCGCGCCTTGGCCCTGGTCGGGCCAGGGCAGGGCCAAGTGGCCGGGGAAGGTGAGCGGCAGGGCCTGAGTGGCCGTCAGGACCGGCGCGGGCAGGGGGCGGGTGAGCTGTACCGCGGCCATGCCCACCACAGCGAGGAGGCACGGCAGCACCACGCGTCCCCACAGGCCCGCCCGTCGGAGGTCACGAGCGGTCATTGAAGTGGGGTGGCTGCAGCGGAGGTTGTTCGACCAGGAAGTCGGTGTACGCGAGGAGGGCTCCCGTGTCGCCCGCGGCGGTGACTGCGGCCCGCTTGCCGCCCTCCTGCGAGGACGGCACCACGAGGTAGGCGTGGAGGGTGCCCGACTGGGTGACGACCACCGACTTCACCGGT
Organism: Streptomyces sp. NPDC048270; assembly: GCF_040652335.1. Classification (NCBI taxonomy): domain Bacteria; kingdom Bacillati; phylum Actinomycetota; class Actinomycetes; order Kitasatosporales; family Streptomycetaceae; genus Streptomyces; species Streptomyces sp. NPDC048270. The sequence goes on along the minus strand of NZ_JBEZLV010000046.1, from coordinate 26,282 downwards.
CCGAAAGCTCCCCAGGTCAGGTTGACCCGGGTTCCCGGAACGAACCCGTCGCCGCGCACCTCCAGGACCCGGCCGGGTCTGGCGACGGTGGGCGTGACCCCGAGGGTGGCGGGGCTGCCGGGCGGGGCCGGCGGGTCGGCCCCCGGCGGCGGGGCCGACGGGCCGGGAGCCGGGGGTGGCGAGGACGACAGCCCGGGGATTGGCGGAGTGGAGGACGACTGAGGCGTGGAGGAACCGGGATCCGGAGACGGTCCGGAGGAAGCAGACGGGGGCGGGGACGGGCTCGTGGACGAGGTCGGCGGCGGGCTCGTCGGCGGGGCGGGCGGCGGCGGTTCGGCGACGACGGCCTTCAGGGCGGATTCCGCCGTCTGGTTGGCGTCCCCTGCGGACGTGGTCGCTTGGACCTGCAGGGTGCCCGTGAAGCTTCCGGCGGTGTCCGGGGTGAACGAGATCACCGCCGTGCACGTGTCGCCCGCCAGGATCAGCTGCCCCGCGCAGGACCCTTGATAGGCGAAGGGCGCCGCCGGGATCACGCTGGCGATGGTGACGGGGCCGGGTCCGGCGTTGCCGATGGTCGTCTGGAGGCCGAGTGGGGTCGTGGTCGGGTGTTTGAAGGAACCGAAGTCGAGGGTGGCAGGCCGGACGGTCAGCCGCCCCGGCACCGCCCGCCCGTACACGTCGCTCTGTCCGTTCGTATCGGCGTCCACCAGGGCCTTCGAGGTCGCGAACACGGCGAGTGAGCCGTGCTCGTCGAGACCCGCGGCCGTACCGGAGGTGTCGGCCGGCCCGAGCCGGACGATGCCCTGCTGGTCGTTGACTGTGCGGGCATGGAGCTGGGGACCGTCGCCTGGTGCGTCCGCCGTCAGGTTGGTTGCCGTCGAGATGAAGCCGACCACGCGTCCGTCGGGCGACAGGGTCGGACGGGTGCTGTCACCGTTCCCCGGAGCACCCTCGGCACTGGTCGACATCGTCCGGACTGTCTTGTCGGTCCCAAGTCCGGCGACGACGACCTGGGCGCGCTGCCCGGTGGCCGGGGGGTAGGGCCGCCGCACGTACGCGACGTTCGAGCCGTCGGCGGAGAGGGACGGCGAGTCCGTGCTGAACTGCTGGTCCGGGGGTGGTGCGACGACGAAGCGTTCGGACCATTCCCCGTTCTCGAAGCGGGTAGTGTACACCACGACGGGCTGGTTTACTCCTGCCTCGGGCAGGCGGTACGTGGTGTAGGCCACCCGGCTGCCGTCGGCCGACACGGAGGGCTGTGCGCCGTCGACCAGTTCCACGTCGGTGTAACCGCCGCCGTAGACGCCCCGGCTGACGAGTTCGGCGGGGCCCGGGGCGAAACCGCCGGAGTCTGAGGTGTCCCGACGGGATTCGATGATCTGCCGTACGGAGTGGACGGTCAGGGTGAACCCGCCCTGCGGCGGACCGCCGTCGTCGCTCAGCAGGGCCAGCTCGGCGGCGTACACCGGTTCACGGAGCGGGCGCGAGCCCCCCTGCCGGACCGATTCAGGCCAGAACGGCGGGTTGATCAGGAAGTAGAGGGTTCCTCGATCGGTGCCGTCCAGGCGCGTTCGCACCCCCACCGCGGTGGGGTCGGCGCCGGTGAGCTTCGCCGCGGTGGCTCTGGCTTCCGGGCCGGGGTCTACCAGCTTGATCGCGGCGCAGTCGGGGTTCGCGAAGGCCACCTCGCCGCGGAGGTTCAGAGTGGGTACCGCCACCAGGTAAGGGTTCCCCGCAGATATGGCGCCGAGGGCGATCTGGTTTCCGGAGACCTGGGACGGCTCGGTCTTTCCCTGCCGGACGGGGAGGCGGCCCATCTCTGCGGCCGTGAGTACCGGTTCGTAGAATCCGTTGGTCCCCGGCTGCGGGGTGCAAAAGGTTCGGAACGCCTTGGGGCCGCAGTTGGCCTTGAGTAGGACGCTCGAGTGCCCAGCGGATGTGGGGCCGTCGATCACGAGGCGGTCCCAGGGCTGATTCGCCTCGGCGAAGCAGGCCCGCTCGGGGGAGAAGGTCAGCGTGCTGCGGCACGTGCCGTAGTCGTCACAGGCCTTGGGTCCGACCTGGAAGGCGAAGCCGAAGCTGCCGTACGGGTGCTCGATGGTGAGACTGCCCGTGAAGTCCACCGACTCCTGGCCGGGCACGACCGACTTGGTACCGACGATCACGTCGACCGGCGGGTCGTCCGCGTCGAACTGCTTGATACCGGTCACGGCATTGATGTCGATCATGTTGCCCTTGACCTCGTCCGGGGTGGAACTGCCGTCACCCGTCCCGACGCTCACGACGAAATCCGGCGATATGGGGGAGGTGACGCTCGGGTAGACGACGGTGGATCCGTCCGCGGAGATCTTGGGACCGCAGTCCTGCCGGCACAGTCCGGGGAAGGACTCGTCGGGTTCCGCCGAGCCGTCGGCGAAGTCGGAGGCGGTGACGTTGCCGTCGATGTCCAGTCGTCCCCCGCCCGAGACGTCCCGGTCGACGACGACCGTCGTTGCCCGGGTGAGACCGTGCAGGAGGCGCGTGGTGGTGCGGTAGGTGACGCGGCGGCCGTTCGCGGACACCTGAGGGTCGGTCGCGTCCACTGCGGGGTCGCTGAGGAGGGTGGTCACACCACTGGTCAGGTCGCGGCCGTATACGCGCCAGGTGTCGTCACCGGCGGTCCGCTCGTGCAGCGGGGTGAGCGAGGGCAGGTCCGCCTTGCTCTGGAAGACCGCATACCGTCCGTCCGCGGAAACCGCGGGGGCCTGACCGCCTTCCCCGGCCTGTCCCCCGGTCCCGGTGGACAGCAGCTGGGTACCCGGACCGATCAGGGCCGTGTCGGCGGACGTCCCGATGAACGTCACCGCCCCGGCGTACACCCCCGCCATCAGGGCAACGGCGACGAGCAGCGACAGCAGGACCGGGCGGCGCCGCTTCAGCCTCCTCCAAAGGTTCATGAGAGGCATGCAAACACGGCCTCCCTGCACGCACCGCGGCCCCGAGGACGGACTTTCGGGCCGTCTTGCTGCCCTGGCGCACCCCTGCCCACGGGACTGGAAAGCGCGGCGTCGGAGGTGGCCGGCGGGTGCCGAGTCGTCCGGCTCAGTACCAGTGGTGGGTCTGCCAGAAGTTCCAGGCCGCCTCGGGGCTGCCGTAGCGGCTGTCCATGTACTGCAGGCCCCACTTGATCTGGGTGGCAGGGTCGGTGTGCCAGTCCGGGCCGGCCGAGGCCATCTGCGATGCGGGGAGGGCCTGCAGGAGTCCGTAGGCCCCGCTGGACGGGTTCACGGCTTCCGGGTTCCAGCCGCTCTCGTGCGAGACGATTTCGTTGAAGGCCTGGAACTGCGCCGCGTTCGGGATCAGCTCGTGGGCGATCGTCTGAGGGGCGGATTCGGTGGCGGCGTGTGCCGACGTGGCGCCCGTCAGGGTGGCGGTGGCGGCTGCGGCGACCAAGGCCGTCGCGACGGCCTTCCGGCCGAAGGCAAGGCGGCGGGCTGCGTTGCGGAACATGTGGGAGCCTTCCCTGGGGGACAGAGACTGTCACCGGCCCCGTCCGCAGTCCGTCCGGAGGTTTTCCGGAGGCTGGCGGGATGGGAATGCGACGCGGCGACCCGTCCAGTGCTAGCCGAGTGGTCCCTAGCCCGACAAGGCCTGCCGGCTACTAGCCGTACGTGGGGCCGCCCGCCCGCGGGGCGGCCCCGGCCTGGACGCCGCGCAGGTGGGAGATACCGTCCGGTGCTACGATCTCGGGTCGTTGCGGGACCAAGGTCCTGTGCATCAGGTCACAGCCGATCCTGGGGAAAATCCCCGGGTGCCACCGCTCGGGCCCTACGCCTCCGATGCCCGTCCTGAGCAGCGGCGAGGTTCAGCCGACCCAGCGCGAGGAGCCGGTCAATGAGGCCTCGATCTTATGGATCCTGAGCAGCGAGCAGAGGGCCTCGGCTTCCTCTCGCGGGATGTCGGTGATCACTGCCTCCCGTCGTGCGCTCAGCAGCTTCGGTTTGCTGACGAGCTGGAGGGATCCCGCGAAAACGCCCAGGCCGGGCACCTGGCGGACCTTGTCGAGGGGTGCGAAGGCCGTGTTGTTCATGCCGACGACGATGATTCCCCTGGTCTTGACCCAGAACACCAGCAGGCGTTCGCCCACGCTGAGCTGCTTGAGGAGCACACGGTTTTCCGCGTCGATCGCGGACCAGTCGAGGTCTTCGATGACCTGTTGTGCCGCGCGGCGGGCGCGTTCGGTGCGTTCGGTCTTCTTGCGGGCCGCGGCACGCGGATCGCCGGTACGCGCTGGCCTGCCCGTTTCCCTGGGTTGTGCGGGGTGCTGCCCGGGGGCCGGTTCGGGGGCCAGTTCGGGAACGTCGTGGACCGGGCCGGTCAGGGAGGGCGACTCGTAGCCGGACCAAGCATCGGCCTCGAGCGCCGACGCCAGGTCCTGTGCGAGTGCCCTGAGAACCTCGTGCAGCCACGCGGTTACCGGGTCGTCCGCCGGACGGGCCTCGTCCCCGGGCTGGGTGGCGAGGTAGTGCAGGAGGAGGTCGGCCGTGTCCGGGAAATAGCTCCCGATCACCTGTGCTGCGGTGCTCCTGCTGTGCATGAACCCGGCGGCTTCGAATGCCTCAGCCAAGCTCCTTTCGACCGTGTGCCGGTCGGCTCCCCAGCACTGCTCGATCACCGTGTTGACGGCCCAGAGCACGTGTTCGTGGACGACGCCCGCGTCAGGCACCATTCCGCTGTCAACTCCCACTGTCCACCCCGTTCGTTCGCGTCTCCCAGTCTTGCGGAAGCGTCTGGCCGAGGAGCCGTTCCAGGGATCCTTACGGGGACGATCTTCCCGCCCGATCGGCCGCCCGTTCACGCAGCGGGCCGGACGGCCCCGGGATCATCCGGTCGGCACCGGCCGCCGCCCTCCTTCGCGGGCTTGCCGCAGCCGCATCGCCACCGGCTCCGTGTACCTGGCGGTCAGCGGGCCGACCACCACCAGGATCAGCACGTACGCGGTGGCCAGCGGGCCGAGTTCCGGTTGCACGCCCGCCGTGACCGCGAGGCCCGCGATGACGATGGAGAACTCACCCCGCGCCACCAGGGTGCCTCCGGCCCGCCATCGTCCCCGTTCGCCGACTCCGGCGCGCCGGGCGGCCCAGTATCCCGTGGCGATCTTGGTGGCGGCTGTGACGAGGGCCAGCACTAGGGCGGGCACGAGCACCGGCAGCATGGCCGCTGGGTCGGTGTGGAGACCGAAGAAGACGAAGAAGACGGCCGCGAAGAGGTCCTTGAGCGGGCTGAGCAGCGTGTGCGCGCCTTCCGCTACCTCCCCGGACAGGGCGATGCCGACGAGGAACGCGCCGACTGCGGCGGAGACTTGGAGCCGCTGGGCGACTCCGGCGACCAGCAAGGTGAGGCCGAGGACCACGAGGAGCAGCTTCTCCGGGTCGTCGCTGGAGACGAAACGGGAGATGGTCCGGCCGTAGCGGAGCGCCACGAACAGCACCGCTCCGGCCGCCGCGAGGGCGATCGCGACGGTCACACTGCCCGCGGCCAGGGACACTCCGGCCACCAGGGCGGTGACGACCGGCAGGTAGACGGCCATGGCCAGGTCTTCGAGCACCAGGACGCCGAGGATCGCGGGTGTCTCACGGTTGCCGACCCGGCCGAGGTCGCCGAGGACTTTCGCGATGACGCCGGAGGACGAGATCCAGGTGACGCCCGCGAGGACGACGGCGGGGACCGGACCCCAGCCGAGGACCAGGGCGGCCACGGCACCCGGGACCGCGTTGAGGGTGAAGTCGACGAGCCCTGCGGGGTACTGGGTCTTGAGGCTGGTCACGAGGTCGGAGGCGCTGTATTCCAGGCCGAGCATCAGCAGCAGGAGGACCACGCCGATCTCCGCGCCGACGGCGATGAACTCCTGGCTCGCCCCGAGCGGTACGAGGCCACCGTTGCCGAACGCCAGTCCCGCCAGGAGGTAGAGGGGGATGGGCGAAAAGTGGAAGCGTCCGGCGAGGCGGCCGAGGATTCCCAGCACCAGGATGACCGCGCCGAATTCGATCAGGAAGACTGCGGCGTGCACGGGCCCCTCATTCCTGTGCGAGGAGGTCGGCGGCGGCGGCCACGCTCTCACGCGTTCCGATGACGATCAGTACGTCGCCGCCTGCCAGCCTGAAGTCAGGGGCCGGGGACGGCACCGCTCCGGTCCGGCGCAGTGCCGCCACGACGGTGGCGCCCGTGAGGAGCCTCAGCCGGGTCTCGGATAGCAGCCGCCCACTCCACCGGGAGTGGGCGGAGAGCTCCGCCCGCTCGGCGACGATACCGAGATCCGTGCTGTGCAGCAGGGTGGGGCTGTGGTGGGCGGGCATCAGTGCGTCGATCAGGGCGGTTACCTCGTTCTCGCAGAGGTACAGGGCCTCGGCGCAGGCATCCGGGTCGTCCGTGCGGTAGACGCCCAGTGTGCGGGTGCCGTCGCGGTGCGCGACCACGGAGACGTGGTGGTCCTCGCGGGTGATCAGGTCGTACTGGACGCCTATGCCGGGCAGCGTGGTCGTCCGCATCCGGGGTGTGGGCACTGGCCTCTTCCTTCTCTGGCCCCCCGCCCCACAGTCCTCCGCGGGGTGGCATCGGCGGACCGTACGCACGGGCAGACATGCGGGAGGAGCGGACGCGCGTTCGGGCGCCCCTGAGGACCACTTCCGGACCTCCGCCGTACCGCAGCATGGGCGCGTCCCGCCCGCGCGGCGGCGGGGTGCGGCTCCGCGGCATCGGCCCGGTCGGGCAATCCGTACGGGCGAACGCGGGAAGCGGGCGCCTCCGTCAAGGCGCTTGACCTGGCGCCCCGGTGAGTGGAGTGATCAACGCAGTGGAAGTTTCGTCGACCCTCTGGGTGCTGACCATTCTCGGTCTGGGTATCCTCATCGGCGCCGATTTCTTCATCGGCCGCAAGCCACACGATGTCTCCATGAAGGAAGCGGGCATCTGGACGGTCGTCTGGATCGTCCTCGCCGTGCTCTTCGGTCTCGGCCTGCTGGTGTTCGGGCACGGCCAGGCCTCGCAGGAGTTCTTCGCCGGTTTCATCACCGAGAAGTCCCTGAGCGTGGACAACCTCTTCGTCTTCGTCCTGATCATGGCGAAGTTCGCGGTCCCCTCACAGCTCCAGCAACGCGTGCTGCTGATCGGCGTGCTGATCGCCCTCGTCCTGCGCGCCATCTTCATCGCCGCCGGCGCCGCGATCATCACCAACTTCTCGTGGGTCTTCTACATCTTCGGCGCCTTCCTCATCTACACCGCGTGGAAGCTGATCCAGGAAGCGCGCAAGGACGAGGAGGACGAGGAGTTCGAGGAGAACCGCCTCCTGAAGTCCATCGAGAAGAAGTTCGGCGTCGCCGACCGCTACCACGGCACCAAGCTCTTCATCCAGAACAACGGCAAGCGCGTCCTGACCCCGCTGATGGTCGTCATGCTCGCCATCGGCACCACCGACGTGCTGTTCGCCCTGGACTCGATCCCCGCGATCTTCGGACTCACCCAGGACCCGTACATCGTCTTCACCGCGAACGCCTTCGCGCTGATGGGCCTGCGCCAGCTGTACTTCCTCATCGGCGGCCTGCTCAAGAAGCTGGTCCACCTCAGCTACGGCCTCTCCGTCATCCTCGGCTTCATCGGCGTCAAGCTCGTCCTGCACGCCCTGCACGAGTCGGGCCTGCACGTCCCGCAGATCTCCATCCCGGTCTCCCTGGGGGTCATCTGCGGTGTCCTGGTGATCACCACGATCACCAGCCTGATCGCCTCGAAGAAGCACGATCGGACCGCCGCATGACTGGTATCGAACGTGTCCTGGAGGCGCTGCAGGCGGATGCGGAGTTCCGCGTGTGGGGGCTTGCCTGCCTGCTCTTGGCGGGCTCGTGCACCACGGGCGCGGCACGTCTACTGAAGAGGGCCCGGGCGCGGCGCTGACCGGCCGGAGGCCCGAAAGGGCGCCGGGACGCCCCCTAGTGTCTTGGCCCTTCGAGCCGCCCTCCCGGTCCTCCCTCGTGGGCAACCGAAGAGACCACCGGCAGGTTTCCGCATTAAGTGGGTTACTCCTCATATCTCTCAAGTTTTCCTCAAATAGGGCCTAAGTACGGAGAAGTAACACCGGTTCGGTACATGAAGTCCCCGACAGCGGCCATGGTCTTGACGTGTCGCCGGGAGGGAGGCTGTTAGGGCAAAACCAACCACGACCTCCAAATGACAGGCGCACGGATGCTGCGACCTTGGAAGTCACCAGAGGGGCGCCAATGTCAGCCGAACGCATATTCGTCCACGTCAAGACGTCCGACCCGATCTCCGAGGCGGGGATCGTGGCGGCTCTGAAGTCCCGGGGCGAGATCTGGATCACCGAGGAGCACCAGCTCACACCGAAGACCGTCGCACTGATCGTCTCCGACGAAATGGACGAAGACGCCCTCCGTCTGCTGCGCACCGTCCGCGGGAAGGGTCTGCAGCAGGCCGTCGTGGTGGTCTCCGAACTCGACGACGCCGGCCTCATGGTCGCGGTGGAGGCCGGGGTCGCCGGGCTCGTGCGTCGGCGGGAGGCCACGGCGGACCGGCTGGTGCAGGTCATCACGTCGGTGCAACGCGGTGCCGGTGTCGTTCCCCCCGACCTGCTCGGCCGACTTCTCAAGCAGGTGTCCCAGGTGCAGCGTCAGGTCCTCGCTCCGCGCGGTCTGCGCTTCAACGGCCTGACCGACCGCGAGGGCGAGGTGCTGAAGCTGGTCGCGGACGGCATGGACACCCGGGAGATCGCGGAGTCGCTCTCGTACTCGGAGCGGACCGTGAAGAACGTCCTGCACGATGTGACCCACCGGTTCCACCTCCGCAACCGGTCCCACGCGGTGGCCTACGCCATCCGCGAGGGCCTCATCTGACAGATGGAGCCACTACTCCTCGATCCGGCCGCGGGGCCGTACGACCGAACGCCTCGGAGCGTTCCCGTCGGAGGGCGCGGGGCCCAGCCCCATCCCGATGTCGATCCGGTCGGGTGCCTGCTCCAGATCCTCGTCCGCGTCGAACGGCATCGGGGCGATCACGACGAGGTGCAGCACCGGCGACACCGGGACCTGCGCGCCGCTCCAGGGGATGGGAACGGGGTCGGAGGGCGCCACCATCAGACGTACGGCACCGGAGCGGAATCCGGTAAGCGACGGGTGCAGGAGCTCGTCCGGTACGGCGGAGGACACGGCAGCGGCCCGCATGACCTCGCCGAGGAGTCCGTAGCACTCCCGCCAGTCAGTCGCCGACGCGGTCAGTTGATAGGAGTACTGGAAGAGGCCCGACGGTCGCATGCGTGCCACGACCTTGTGGGAGGCGTCCCGCACGAGCATGCTGCCGGCGCGGCTGAACTCCTCTTCCCGGACGTCGTAGAGGAAAGCCCGGAGCGCGCTCCCCCCGCCGCTGTCGGGGAATCCGGCGGCAGGAGAGTCGAAACGAAGGTCGGCCATCGGCAGGCAACGCCGCAGCCAGGATTCCAGCGAGAAGGTGACGGCATCCATCATCCGTCCATCGTCGCCACAGGCCCTCGCGGACCAACCTTCGAAAGGGCAGGCCGAGGCGCCATCCCTCCGTTCCCTTTGAGGCAGCGGACTGTGCATGAACGGCTGGCTCCCCGCCGCTGTCACACCACCGACCGATCGTGAAATATCTGATATGCCGTACAGGAAAGCGAGGAAAGCGTGCCCAATTATCTGACCCCGGGTGTCTATGTCGAGGAGACATCCTCGGGGATCAAGCCAATCCAGGGAGTCGGCACCGCAACGGCGGCCTTCGTCGGCTTCACCGACAAGGGGCCTTTCAACGAAGCCGTACTGGTGACCAGCTGGACCCAATACACCACCGTCTTCGGTGAGTTCGTCCCCGGCGCTTACCTTCCTCAAGCCGTCTACGGTTACTTCCTCAACGGCGGCGGCAACGCGTACATCGTGAGCCTCGGACCAGGAACGCCGGGTACCGCCGCCCAGGAAGCCCCGGCAACCCTGGAGGCGTCCGCTCCGGTACGCGCCGACCTCGCCGGGCACAACGGCTCGCGGCCGTCGTTGACCGTCGGACTGAGCCCGGCCGGCACCTCGAGCACCGGCGGGCCCGTCACCGTCGAGGTCGAGGACGCGACCGATGGGGGCGACGACGTCTTCAAGCTCGTCGTGCGCCGTGACGGCAAGGTGGAGGAGGTCTATGACAACGTCTCCACCAAGAAGGGCCCGGCTAACGTCCTCACCGCGGTCAAGCAGTCCACGCTGATCACGGTCGAGGAGATCAAGGGCGCCGTCCTGGCCCGCCCGGCGAAGGGCGCGAAGGCGTCCCTCGCCCCGGCCCGCCCTGCGAACGCACCCGCGGTCGCGGAGCAGGCCGACGTCTCGCCCGGTCTGTACATCGGTGACACGGCGTCCCGCACCGGCCTGTCCGGCCTCGAAGCCCTCGACGACATCACCATGGTCGCCGTGCCGGACCTCATGGCCGCCTACCAGCAGGGCGCCATCGACGCGGAAGGCGTCAAGGCCGTCCAGCTGGAGCTGATCGCGCACTGTGAGCTGATGGGTGACCGGGTCGCGATCATCGACCCCCTCCCGGACCTCAACGCGCAGCAGGTCCGTGAATGGCGCCAGGAGTACTCGGCGTTCGACTCCAAGTACGCCGGTCTGTACTGGCCGTGGGTCAAGGTCATGAACCCGGCCGAGAAGAAGGCCGAGTTCATCCCGCCGAGCGGCCACATCGCCGGTGTCTGGGCCCGTAACGACGACACCCGCGGCGTCCACAAGGCTCCGGCCAACGAGGTCATGCGGGGGGTCCTCTCCCCCGCCCTGGCCGTCACCAAGGGCGAGCAAGCGACCCTCAACCCGATCGGCGTCAACTGTCTGCGTGTCTTCCCGGGGCAGGGCGTCCGGGTCTGGGGTGCGCGCACGCTCTCCAGCGACGCCGAGTGGCGCTACCTCAACGTGCGGCGTCTCTTCAACTACGTCGAGAAGTCCATTCTCGACGGCACCAACTGGGTGGTGTTCGAGCCGAACGACCCGTACCTGTGGGAAGGGGTCCGGCGCACCATCGTCGCGTTCCTGACCCGGGTCTGGCGGAGCGGCGCCCTGTTCGGCCGTAGCCCCGCCGAGGCCTTCTACGTCCGATGCGACGAGGAGAACAACCCCCCAGAGAACCGCGACGCGGGAATCCTGACGATCGATATCGGCATCGCCCCCGTCAAGCCGGCCGAGTTCGTCGTGTTCCGACTCTCTCAGTACGCCCAGGGTTCCTCGCTCGACGAGTAGTTCGAAAGGAATAGATCAACATGGCAGACAACGGAGCACCCGTCGCACTTTCAGCGGCGGCCTTCATGGTCTCGTTCGATTCAGCAGGAATGGCATCCTATTTTTCGGAGCTTTCCGGCATCACGAGCGAGATCGAGCCGGTCGAGTACATCGCGGCCGACTCGAAGACGGGTGAACCCGTCCTCACCAAGCAGTTCGGCAAGGTGAAGCCCCCGACCGTCACGCTCAAGCGCGGTGTCGACGGCTCCGGAGCGCTCTTCGCCTGGCACGAGATGGCCCGAGCCGCCGTGGGCGCGGCACGCATGTCCGGGACCCTGTCAATCCTGGGCCATCCCGAGTCGGTGGGTGCCGAGCGGCCGGTCCTGGCCAAGTACTGGCTGTGGGGAGCCTGGCCGAGCAAGGTCGAGGTGGGCAACCTCAAGGCCGGTACCTCCGAGATCGTGCTCGAGACCGTCACCTTCACCTGCGAGCGAGTCACGACGACGCCGACGTGATGAACTCAGAGGTCACAGGGAAGAACATGAAGACCGAATACCCGTTCGTCCTTCCCCGCGGGTACGTCGACGCCGAAGGCCGTGTGCACCGCAACGGACTCATGCGGCTGGCCACGGCCCGGGACGAGATCGCCCCGCAGGTCGATCCGAAGGTCCAGCAGAACCCCGCTTATCTGACGGTCCTGCTGCTGAGCCGGACCGTCACCAGGCTGGGCTCCGTGACGGATGTCGGCTCCGAAACGATCGAGAACCTGTTCGCTTCGGACCTGGCGTTCCTCCAGGACCTGTACCGGCGGATCAACCAGGAAGGACGGACGGACGCCGAGGTCAACTGCCCGTCGTGCGCCCACTCCTTCCTCGTCGATGTCGCCGGGGAGGCCCCGGGGGAATCCTGACGTACTCGGCCGACCGTCTCTGGGAGGAGGTCGTCTACGTCGCTTACTACCTGCACTGGTCCGCCGACTCCGTCCTCGACCTGGAGCATCCCGCACGCCAGCGGGTGATCGAGGAGATCGGCCGGATCAACAAAAAGATCTCGGCAGCAGACGGACAGAACGAATGACGTCCGTCTGAGCCCTTGAAAGGAGGCGACCATGCGGTGGTCGTGGAAGTCCGCGCGGACCTGGGTCCGCCGGGTACGCACGGTCGGGACGGCGGAATCCGCTCCGGTACCTCGTCAAGGGTCTTCGTCATGGCGGAGGCTGCCCGTTCTGCGCACCACGGTCCGGATCACCCCCTGGACCGTCGCGGCGATGGGCCGGGCAGCCACCGCACAGGCCGGCACACGGTCCCTGGTCCACCGGGCACCCGCTGCGCCCCGGCGCGGAGCCGCGCCCCGGGGCCGGGTGGACTCGCTCGTCTCCCCTCTCATCACCGCCACGGAAATCCCGGTGGCCCCCGCTTCCCCGCCCCGCCCGTGGGTATCGCGGGAGGCAGCGGGAACCGCCATTGTCGGGGTCGGTGCAGCCGACACCGCACCGGCCCCGGCGGCGGAGGATGCTCCTGTCATCCCGGAGCTTCGCCGCCGGGTGCCCGTGGTCACACACACGGCCATGGACACGAACGACCGGCGGGACGACCCTTCGGCGACAACACCGTCGCTCACCCGCGCCTCTGATGAGTACGTGGGGGAACCCCGGCCGGTTACCCCGCCCCCGGCCCGCTCGCAGTTCGACATAGCGCTCGATCCGTACCGGCCCCCGGGGGTGGCCGACCGGCTCCGGGCCGCCGCCCAATCGCCGCACTACGTCCTGGCAGTCCAGGAAGGCAACGACGCTCCCAAGGTGCAAGTTCCTCCGGCCCCACAGCCGGTGCTTGCCCAGTCCACCGTCCAGGCACCGCCCGGCTCCCCCCGTGCGAGCCTCGCGGAATCTCGGCGGCGCACCCTTGTCCAGCGGTCCCAGCGGCACCCCGGCCGTTCCGTGCGGCAGCCCGCCGACGGCGCTGCGCCGGCGGACGACACCCAGCCCCCGACCCCGGATTCCGGGCTCATAGGCCCGCCCCCCGGCCCGGCCAGTGTCCCGGAGCCGCCCACCGGCGACCGGCCGCTCCCGACCGTCGCGGCGCCGTACCCGGATTCCGGCCCGGGGCCGGAGGATCCCTCCGTAGGTGCCTCTCCCGACGACGGCGAGCAGATTGCCGTCCTGGAGGACATGGTCACCGCTGCCGTCCCCCAGACGGCTGCTGCCCCTCAGGGCTGGGAAGCCGAGTGGAGTCTCCGGCAGTCGGGACGCTCGCGGCATGTCAAGGCCCACCTCGCGCGGGGGCCGAGCACGGGGGCCCAGGAGTCTCCCGCGCCTGCCCCTCCCCTGGCGAGTGCCCGTACCCCGAAACAAGCCGCCACTGCCTCTTCCGCGACGGAGTCCGAGACTCCGACGGAGGGCGACACACCCGGCGCCCCGCTCCGCCTCCCTCGTCCCGACCTCACGGAGCTGGAAGCCGGACCCCTGCCCGACATCGACATGCCGGCCACCTCAGCCGTCGGGACAACCGAAGCCGTCACCGGCCCCTCCGACAGCCGGCGTCCCGCCCCGCAGCCGGAGCGGGACGCCGTGAGCCCGGCCCTTCCGACCTCGGGTCCCGGCGCAGCCACGGAAACCCCCGGGCACTTCCCGGAACTCGTGCACCCCCCGGCCGCCCGCCGCGCCGCCGAGAACCTGGACGGTGCGGTCCCGGACGCGGCGATCGGTGCGGATGCCGTGGTGCGCGCGGTACGGCGGTCGGCTCCGGAGCCGACCGGCACCAACCCGCGCACGAGTGACGGACCCCATCCGGCATCGGAGCCCTCCGTCGTCCCTCCGTCGGCGGAGTCGGCCTCCGAGTCCGGAGAAGCGCCGGTGCCACCGGACCGGGCGGCCCCGGGCACCCGGGAGCCGTCCACTCCGACCGATGCGGAAGCGGTCGCCCTCTCCCTCTCATCGGACGTTGCCGACCGAAAGCCGCCGACCGGGCCATCGGCTCCGACGCCGACCGACTGGCCCGCACCGGCTCCCTCGGCAGGCTCCGCAGTACATCCGATGCCGTACGACGGCGCCGTCGAACGCTCAGGCATGCCTCCGGCCCGACTCAGTCTTCCCGCGATCTTCCACGGAGCCCCGCAGTCCGCCCTGCCGTTCCACGCCGCCGTGCCGCTCCTGGTGCACCGGCGGCGCGATACCGCAGGCAGGGTCCTGATGCCTGAGTCCCGGGCCCCCAGGGCTCTGTCGCACCTCGCGGCAGAGGTGCCAGGGGCCGACCGGCCTTTCGCCGTGGCAGGCGTCTCCTTGCCTCCGGCGACAGGTGGCCTCCTACGCCCCCGCATAGCGACGTCCCCCCTGGCACCCGTGTTCCCTGTAGAGCCCGCGGAGTCCGCCCAGCCGTCCGGTTTCCCGGCCCCCTTCTTCGCTGCCGCAGAGGCAGGGCCGGAAACCGGCGGAACCCCCGCCTACGCGGACGACGAGGGCCGTTCTCCGCACGGAATGACGACGGCCGACGCCCAGAACGGGGCACCAGATGTACCCCCGCTGCGCCTCGTGCACTCCTCCCAGTCGCTGCCCACGTCGGACGCGACGCCCCGGACCGAAAATCGGGCGTACCACTCCCGGGGAGCCCTGTACGCCGTCCCCCAGTACGTAGCCTCGCTCTTCCAGGGCACCCCCGCGAAAGGCGTTGCCATACCCGATGAGGAAACGCTCCTGCCAGGTGCCACAGGCCCCGCAGACGAAAGGCTAGGGGAGCTCGTCTCGGCAGAGGAGATGGCCCTTGCCGTCCAGCGGACCGCGGTCGGCAGCGACCTCACGGTCCCTGTCACGGCACCCGCCGGTGCTGCGCTGAGCGCGCAGGCACGGGCGGGACTGCAGTGGTTCGGCGGTGCACCGACGCTCCACCACGTGCACATGCACGGGCAGGCGCGGCCGGCCACGCCGGGATCCTCCCCGGCCGCCCCTCTCCTGTCCGACAGCGCTGGCAACGTCGCCTCTCCCCAAGCATCGACGGCTCCGCCGTACGGGCCGATCGGGGGCGACTCCGCCGGTGCGTCGCCGCACGGTCCGGGCGAGGTGACGTTCTCCGTCGGCGGGGGCGCGGACGGCCCGGGCGGTGGCTTCGCATTCGGCCCGGGCGGCTTCCCGCCCGGCGGCGAGGCGAGCCGGGCGGGAATTCCCTTGGATCGGACACCGGAGTGGGCGGCGCTGCTAGACATGCTGGCGGACCGGAGGAGTCTCCACGCGTACCTCGACAATCCGGCCTTCCTCGACGCCTTGGCCGGGCGGCTCCATGAGCGCATCCTCGCGCACATCCGGCGGGAACTCGTAGTGGACCGCGAACGGCACGGCCTGCTTGCCCCTCGCACTTGACACCCACTCAGGCAATGGTTTCGCCCGGCTCGGACCGGTCTTCGGGAAAGGACAGTCATGAAGGTCAACCAGGCGGTCAGGAACTTCAGTAAGGGCTCCGACGCCTTCTTCGGCTCCGTGAACATGGCGCACAGCTTCACGGTGGCCATCGACCGCTGCCAGTACGAACTGGGCGACTGGGCCAGCGCGTCAGGTCTCAACGTGACCTGGCAGACCTGCGAATACCGCACGGGTGACAACTGGAACCATCCACTGGTCTTTCCCGGGGTCCCGAAGTACCAGAAGATCAAACTGTCCCGGGCCGCATGCGCAGATTCCCAGGTGGTCCAGGAATGGCTGACGGAAACCTCGGTCCGGAACGTGCCGCTGACCGGGGCCGTTTCCCTCGTGAACTGGCTCGGCGTTCGTACGGTCACCTGGGAGATCCGTGAATTCTTCCCCGCCGCCTGGGGCATCGGAGAATTCAATGCCGCCCAAGGAAAGGTGGCGATGGAGACGCTGGAGCTGGTCCACACCGGTTTCCTGAACGACGACTTCGCACCTGGAAATCCCGGCCCTCAACTGCCCCACATGTACTGAGGGTTCATTCCCTCATGCTTCACGCCAAGGAGCCCAGATGACTCAGAAGCTGCCGGGCATGCTCGGGACGCACCCGGGACAGGCAACGACCGCGCTGCCCAACCTGATGGGCACCATGCTCGACCCACGCCAGGCCCGCACCCCCGGCGACTACCCGCGCGCCGGCCTGGCCATGCGGTTCCACGTGGCTCTGGACGAGTGGGAGACGGACCTCGGGATGTGGTCCAGCTGCCGCGGCCTTCAAGTGCAGTTCACGTCCAAGGAGATCGCCGAAGGCGGCGAATACTTCGACCATGAGCTACTACCTGACCGGTTGAAGTTCAGCGCTGTCACTCTCGAACGCATTATGACCCAGGAGGACTCCCCCAAAGTCCAGGCATGGCTTTCCCAGGTGGCAGCGAGCTGGACGGGTCACGAGTACGACGGCGGGCACCAGTACACGGGCCAGAACGTGACAATCCGACTGTTCGACTACCAGGGTCGTGTCGTGACCAGATGGGTATTGAAAGACGCTCTACCAAAGGAGTGGACAGGCCCCGAACTGAACGCCCAGAGCAACTCGGTGGCCACTGAGAAGATCTCTTTCGAGCACAGGGGGTTCCTGGAATGAGCGGCGGACAAGCACTCGCGCAAGGGGCGACCAATTCGATCACCCGTCCCGTGACCAAGGCGGTACTGACCGGACCTTCCGGAAGAATTGACTTCCAGTACAACCCAACAGAGATCAGTATCTCTCACAACGCCGAAGGGTTCTCCGACCCCATCGGGAAGAAGGAGCCGGACGACCGCAGTGTGCTGAGCGGTCTGGCCACCCGTGGATCGACCCGGCTCATCCTGTCCACTCTCACCTTCACCGGAAGCCAGTGCCAGACCAATGTCGCCCGCCTCATGAAATGGGTGAAGCCGTCCCAGCCGCAGCAGGACGGAAAGCCCCAGCGAGAGCGGCTGCAGTTCCAGTGGGGGTCTGCCGGGTCAGGGTTCCTCTACGAGGCTGAGCTGATGCGGTTCGACTGCACGTACACGCGTTTTACCTCCACGGGACAGCCCATCAGGGTGGAAATCCGCAACCTGACACTGCATGTGTACGACGAAGAAGCAGCGTCTCATGACGGCCAGGCCGGGCCGTTGGTCGGATCCACTGCGCTGCCGTCCCTGCGCCCGGATTCCGGGCTCGGGAGCCCCGGCGGAGCGAATAAGCCCCTGGGGGCTATGGGCGATCTCACGCGGGCCAGCATCCAAGGGATGGGGGTGGCCGGATGACCACGCCCCTATCACTTTCTCAGCCCCTGGCATGTATCCGCGCGGGAAGGGCCACCGCTCAGATCCTGGGCGATGACGTCCAGCGGCAGGTTTTGCGTGCCGTGGTGGACAGCCGTGTCAACATGCCCGCGATGGTAGAGATCACCTTCCGTGACGACCGGGCGGATGTCCTCGCTGCGGCGGGAATCACCTTCGGCAGCACGATCGAGGTGTGGACTCAGGAGAGCCAAGACGGTCCTGCCGCCCTCGTCGGATCCGGTGAGGTCACAGCCATCGAGGGAGACTTCTTCGATCTCTCTGTGATCACCGTCGTTCGCGCCTACGACCCCAGCCACCGCCTCCAGCGCAACTCACAGGTACGCACGTTCGTCAACATGACCGACTCCGACATCGCGCGGCAGATCGCGCAGGAGGCGGGGCTGTCCATCGGCCGGATCCAGGCGACCCGGACGTCCCACGTCCATCTCGGTCAGATGAACCAGACCGACTGGGAGTTTCTCACCTGGCGCTGCCGTGAGATCGGGTACGAGTTCGGGGTCGGTGAGGACGGCTTCTTCTTCCGGCCCGCCGCCACGCCGACCAGTGCGCCCGTGCTCCTCGAACTGCAGCGCAACCTGCGGACCTTCCGTCCCCGGGTGACCGCCGGCAACATGGCACCCCAAGTGGAGATGCGGGTCTGGGACCCCCTGGAGGTCCGGGCCGTCTCGACACAGGCGGACACGGAAGGCAACGGCGTCGACCTCACCGGGGCCACACTCTCCGGGGCCCTCCGCGGGGTGGCGGGGGTCGGACGACCACCGGTTCCCGCGGCCGGAGACCCTGCCCTGGGTCCCGCCCCCACCACCGACGCCCGGATCCTCACCAGCACCCTGCCCGCCTCAGGTGCGGCCATCGGTGCCGCATCCGGCGAAGCCCTCCAGGGGCCCGCCGGGCGGTTGGCGGGAAGCTTCGCCGAGGCGCAGGGCGTCGCCTGGGGTGATCCACGGATCCAGACGGGCTCGGGTGTCCGGGTGACCGGGGCCCCCGAACCGTTCTCGGGCGAATGGACCGTGGTGGCGGCCAAGCACGTCTTCGACCTGCTGGACGGCGGCTACCGCACCCAGATGCAGCTTGGGAACCACGAGGACCGCACGCTCCTCGGGCTGGCGGCGGGCTCGGGCGGCCTGCACACCGCACCACGTGTACAGGGCATGGTGTGCGGGGTGGTGACGGACGTCAACGATCCGGTCGGCAAGGGACGGGTCAAGGCGGTCCTGCCCTGGCTGGCCCCCGACCACGAGACCGACTGGGCCCCGGTTGTCCAGATGGCGGGCGGCCGCCGGGCGGGCGGGCTGATGCTGCCCGAGGTCGGCGACCAGGTGCTGCTCGGGTTCGAACTCGGCGATCCGCGGCGGCCGTATGTCGTCGGCGGCGTGCTCAGCAACTCCAGCACGTACTCCCCGGGCGGGCCCGCGGTGGAAGCGACCGGCCGTACGGCGGAGGTGGTCCGGCGGGGAATCGTCTCGCCGTCCGGGAACATGCTCGCCTTCCACGACAAGCTGCCGCCCGCGCCGGACCAGCCGCCGACGGCCTCGGCGATCGTCCTGGGTACCGGGGACGCCAGCCTCGGCCTGGCCATCGACCAGGTGGCCGGAACGGTGACGCTAACCTGCCGGCCGCAGCCTCCGAACAGCCAGACGGCCGCCGGCGGCATCCACATCGACTGCGGCGACGGCGGAACGGTGGACATCACCGCCGGGGCCGGCGGCCACGTCAACATCGATGGCGGCTCCACCCTCAGCATGCGCGCCCAGACGTCCATCAGCATCGAGAGCTCCGGCACCGTCGCCATCAAGGGCTCCAAGATCGAGCTGAACTAAGTCCAAGGAGAACGGCTGTCATGGGCAACGACTTCATCGGCAAGGGCTGGGCCTTCCCCCTAGGTGCGGGTGCCAACGGCGGCATCCGCACGGTCGCCGGGAGCTCCCTCCTCGAACAATCCATGCGGCTGGTGCTCACCACCTACCCCGGGGAGCGCCGAATGCGGCCGGGGTTCGGTTCCCGGCTGCGTGATTTCGTGTTCGCTGGCACCGACCCGGACACGCTCGACGAACTGAGCCGTGAGGTCACCTCTTCGCTCACGGCCTGCGAGCCCCGCGTTGCCGTCGAGGCGGTCGACGTGCAACCCGATCCGTACAAACCCAGCCTGGTGAACATCCTGATCACTTATCGCACCAAGGACGGGAACGACCCCCGGAACATGGTCTTCCCCTTCTATTCTCTCCCGGACGACGACACCGCTCCGGCCGACCCTGATGCAGGAGCGCAGTAGGCGTGCTTCCCACCCCCGACCTCGACGACCGGCGCTTCCAGGACCTCATGGAAGAGGCGCTCCGGCTGATCGCCCGCCGTTGCCCAGAGTGGACCGACCACAACCCGTCGGACCCCGGCGTCACCCTCGTCGAAGCGTTCGCGATGATGACCGACCAGATCCTCTACCGGCTGAACCAGGTACCGGACCGGCTCTACGTCAAGTTCCTCGACCTCATCGGGCTGCACATGCTGCCGCCGGCCGCTGCCCGGACCCCGGTGACCTTCTGGTCGACGGCCCCGGTGACGGAAGCCCCGCTCGTGGTCCGCAAGGGGACCCGGGTGGCGACCCTGCGCACCGAGACGGAGGAGGCCATCAGCTTCTGCACGGACGCGGACGTCACGATGGTGCCGGGTCCGCTGGTACACGTGATGCGGATGGCCGCCGGCAACGACGGCCTACCGGACGCCGTCGAATACGGCAGCCATGGTGTGAGGGCCCCCTTTCCTGCCTTCAGCTCCACGCCGCGGGCCGGGGACGCGCTACTCCTCGGGCTGGAGAACGCGGTGCCGGGCTGCGCGGTGCGCGTCGAGTTCAACGGGCGCATCGACGGCGTCGGCGTGGACCCGGAGGCCCCACCGCTGGCCTGGGAGGCGTGGGACGGCGCGGTTTGGTCTCCGTGTGATGTGTCGCTGGACGAGACGGGCGGCCTGAACCGCTCGGGCCGGGTGGTCGTGCACGTACCGGAGGACCACCGCTCGGTGGTACTGGCCGGACACGGCGCGGGCTGGCTGCGCGCTCGCATCCTCGAACCCGACGACGGGCGGCCCGGCTACACGGCGAGTCCGGTGGTGCACGGGCTGAACACCTCCACCGTGGGAGCGACGGTCACGGCGACCAACGTGGAGATCATCGACGGGGAGGTTCTCGACGACGCGGAAGGCGTTCCCGGCCAGCGGTTCGCCATATCCCGGCGGCCAGTGCTCGCCCCGTACGGGGAACCCGTCCTGGAGACGGCGGTACGCGGGAGCAAGGACATCTGGGAGACGTGGACCCGGGTCGAGGATTTCGCCGCGAGCGGCCCCCTGGACCGGCACTTCGTCCTGGACCCCGTGGCGGGCGAGGTGTGCCTGGGGCCCGCGGTCCGCGAGGCCGACGGCACCCTGCGCCAGTACGGCGCGGTCGCTCCGGACGGAGCCACCGTACGCATACGAAATTTCGCCGTCGGTGGCGGAGCGCGCGGCAACGTGGGCTCGCGCGCGGTCCGGTCGCTGATGTCCTCGCTGCCGTTCGTCGCGGGGGTGGAGAACCGGCAGCCCGGCCGGGGCGGCGCCGACGGGGAGACGCTCGCCGAGGCGGTGGCCCGCGGCCCGCTCACCCTGCGCAGCAGCAACCGGGCCGTGACGGCGGAGGACTTCGAGACCCTCGCGCACGAGGCAGCCCCCGAGCTGGCCCGCATTCGGTGCCTGCCCAGCAGCGAGTACGGCAGCGTCAAACTCCTCGTGGTTCCGACGGCCCCGGCCGGCGAGCGGGTCCGGCTGGAGCACCTGGTGCCCGTACAGGAGACCCTGGACCGGGTGGCGCGGCGGCTGGATGAGGTCCGCCTGGTTGGCACCCGGATCATGATCGAGCCGCCGCTCTACCGGGGCGTGACCGTCGTCTCCAAGATCACCGCCCATCACCGGGCAACGGCCGACCGGGTCCGCCGGGACGTGGAGGATGCGCTGTACCGCTTCCTGAACCCGCTGCCCGGTGGGGGCCCGCAGGGCCAGGGCTGGCCGTTCGGACGGCCCGTGCAGGTGGGGGAGATCTTCGCGCTGCTGCAACGGGTCGACGGCGTCGACCTGGTCGACGACGTGCGGCTGTTCGCCGCCAACCCGGTCACCGGTGAACGCGGCCAAGAGACCCGGCGCATCGACCTGGCCTCGAACAGCCTGGTGATCTCCTACGACCACCACATCCGAGTGGACGAAGCCCGATGAGGGCCGCGATCGAGGGGCTGGGCAGCCCGTACTCGCTCGTCCAGCTGCTGCCCTCGGTGTACCAGGACGACCCGTTCAGCGTGCGGCTCACTGCGGGCTGGGACGAGGTGATCGCACCGGTGATCAACACGCTGGACTGCCTCGACTCCTACATCGACCCACGCCTAGCCCCGGAGGACTTCCTGGTCTGGCTGGCCGACCGGATGGGCACCCAGCTGAACGAGGACTGGCCACTGGACCGCAAGCGGGCGGCGACCGCGCACGCGGTGCAGGGACACCGGACGCGCGGCACGGTGGAAGGCCTGCGGGAACGCATCGCACTCGCCACGGGCGGGCAGGTCGAGCTCTGGGACGCCGGCGGCGTCTTCACATCCCCCACGCCCGAGACCTCGTTCCCGGAAGGCCTGCCGTCGGTCGCGGTGGTCCGGGTCACCGTCGAACGGGAACAGGACGGCGACCCCATCGACCTGGAAGCACTGGTGCGGGAGTGCGTGCCGGCGCACGTCCCCTACCGCATGGAGGTGGTACGCCGATGATGATCTGTCGCCGCTGCGGCGGGCGGAACCGGGACAATGAAGACTTCTGTGGTTCTTGCGGGGCCTTTCTCGAATGGTCCGGAGAGCGGGCGATCCCGGAAATCTCGGAAGACGTCCGGGCCGAGGCCCAGGCCGTGACCGAGCAGCCGAAGGTCCCGTTGCTGCGCCGGATCGTGCAGGGGGCGTCGAGGGCGATCACACCTCCCGCCACCGGCAGCCCGGTGGAGGTGCCGACCGGTTTCGGCGGCGGCATGCGGCCCGGCGGCCTGGGCGGACCTCCCCGCCCGGGCGGCCTGGGCGGACCTCCGCGGCCTCCGGGCCTGGGCGGACCTCCGGGCCTGGGCGGACCTCCGGGCCTGGGCGGACCTCCGGGCCTGGGCGGACCTCCGGGCCTGGGCGGACCTCCGGGCCTGGGCGGACTCCCGGGCCTGGGCGGACCTCCGGGCCTGGGCGGACCCCCGCGGCCCCCGGGCCTCAGCGGACTCCCAGGCCTGGACGGACCTCCCCGGCCCTCGGGTCTGGACGGGCCTCCGGGCCTGGGCGGACCCCCGCGGCCCCCGGGCCTCAGCGGACTCCCCGGCCTGGACGGACCTCCCCGGCCCTCGGGTCTGGACGGGCCTCCGGGCCTGGGCGGACCCCCGCGGCCCCCGGGCCTCAGCGGACTCCCCGGCCTGG
>NZ_JBEZLV010000046.1:0-3271 GCF_040652335.1 Streptomyces sp. NPDC048270 | reverse complement strand
GGACGGACCTCCCCGGCCCTCGGACCTGGACGGGCCTGCCTTCCCAGTACTCAGCGGACCGGACGAGGACGACGGTGAATTCACCGAAGAGGACGGTGCCGACGAACTCGTCGAGGGGCTGGTCAGTCCGGCGAACGCAGCCCGGACGCCGACCGACCGCTTCGACCTGACTGCGCCCACCCCCATGGTCCGTCCGCAGGAGGCGCGCGCCCGCGACGCCGCTCTGATCGCTCCCCTGCCCTCCCTCGCCATGGATTACGACGAGGACGAGGACGAGGACGACGAGCCGGATGCAGTCCTCCCGCAGGCCCCGCAGGCCCGTCCGACCCGGCAGAGCCACAGGACGGCACGTTCCAATGCGATCCAGCCCGGACACCTGATCTGCGGCGACTGTGGCCAGGGAAACACCCCCACGCGACGCTTCTGCTCACGGTGCGGATCAGAGCTGAACGAGGCCGCGGTCGCAAGGACTCCCTGGTGGCGTCGACTACAGCCACGGCGCGGCCCGCGCGTCGTGGCCCTCGGAACGGGGGCCGGCCGTAACGAGCCCACGGTCGCTCCTGGTGAGCGGTTCCGGCAGATCTACGGCAAGGTCAAGATCGTCATGGGCTGCGTCGTGTTCCTTGCCTGCTTCATGTATGCCTCGTACACGCCCTTCAGGAATGAGGTCAACGGCCGGGTCGACGGTGTGCGCGCGTCCGCCCTGGGATTCATCCAGTCCCATTACTCACCAGTCCGCCCGTCCAAGGTGTCCACCAAGGGCTCTACCAATGGGCACGGGCCGGAGAACATGGTGGATCTGAACGCAGCCAACTTTTGGGCCCGACCATTCGACCCGGATCCCATGCATACCAAGGACGAGGTCGTGGTGACGGTCGAATTCGACCGCATTGTGAGTCTGAACCAGCTGATCATCACTTCCGGTGCGTCCGACGCCTTCACCGACCACGGCCGGCCCCGGGAACTCGTCCTGAAGTTCACGAACGGCAAGGTCAAGGTGATCACGCTCCAGGACACTGCTAAGCCGCAGAAGTTCCCGCTGAAGGACGCCACGGCGATCAAGAGCGTGCAGATCACAGTCACCAACGTCTTCCCGTCGGAGAAGAACAAGGACGTGGCCATTTCCGAGTTGGAGTTCTTCTCCCTGCTGTCCTGATCCCGTCCCGGTCCGGCCGCCTTCAGGCGGCCGGACCGCCGGCCGCCGGCGGTCGCAGCGGCAGCCAGGCTCCGACCCGGAATCCGCCCTCCGGAAGTTCCTGCGCCTCGAAGGTCCCGCCGAGGGCCACCACCCGGGCCCTCACCCCGGCCAGCCCCGTTCCGCCCCCCGGGATGTCGTCCGCTGGAGGAAGGGACGGTGCGGTGTTGAGGACGGCCAGGTGCACCCCGTCGCGGGCACACACCAGGTCGATCGTGACCTCCGCCCCGGGGGCGTGCTTGGCGGCGTTGGCCAGCCCCTCCTGCACGAGGCGGCGGATGGACAGCTGCACTGGGGCGGGAAGCAGTTCAGGATGGCCGTCCACCCGCAGGGTCACGGAGGTCCCCATCGCCCGTTCCGAGGCCCTGACGAGGTCCGTGAGGTCGGCGAGTCCCTGAACATCGCCCCCGGCCGAGCTCTCCAGTGCGTGGAAGACGCTGCGCAGTTCCTGAAGGGCCGCTCGCCCCTCGGTGCGGATGAGGACGGCGTCAGCGGGATCCGCTGTCCGGCTGCCGCGCAGGGACGCCTCCAGAGCGGCGGCGAGCATGACCATGTTGCCCACCCGGTGCCCGATGACATCGTGCATATCCCGGGCAATCCGGTCCCGCTCCTCACACGCCGCCCGCTCGGTGAGCAGTGTCTGGGCCTCGGCCTGGGCCCGCGCCTTGGCCAGGGCCACCGCCATCAGCTGCCTGTGCTGCAAGGACAGCCGCCCGGCCAGTGCCGCTCCAACGTGGCTCATGAAGATGGCGATGATGTAGGTCTGGATGCCGGCTGGGGCGTCATGGACCGGGGACTCGGCGAAGAAGAACACGGTCTTCGCCAGGACCACGGCCCCGACCGTCGCCGAGACCGCCTTGATCGACCGGATGTTCTGACCGAGAAGGAACATCGCGACAGCACCGGCGATGCGTTCCGACCATGGAACCTGGGTACTGTCGGCCGCGCCTGCCGTGAGCTGCCCGATGACCAGGAGCAGGACAGCGACGGCCAGCGGGTACCGTTGGCGGCAGAACAGGACCGCCAGTACGGCGGGCAGGAGGAGCCACCAGTTCACGGTGGCAAGAAGTTCCGAGGTGACCCAGCCCACGATCAAGAGTGCGCACAGGCCCGCGTCCTCTGCTGCAGGCCACCGGCGCTGCGGCGCGGCTTTGCTATTCGGCGGACGCATGAACCTAGGCTAGTTCACCGAGCACCGCGTACACGGAACAGCGGCTTCGCCGAAAGAGTGGACGATGATCAAGGTTCTCATCGCCGACGACAACGACATCATGCGTCGCGGTCTGCGCCTCACCCTTGAGGCGGAAGACGACATCTCGGTGATCGCCGAGGCACGTACGGGTGCGGAGGCCGTGGCCGCCACGCGGCGGTACCTCCCCGACGTCGTGCTCATGGACGTGCGTATGCCGGAGGGCGGGGGGATCGAGGCCACCCGTCAGGTCCTCGCCCTGCACGCGCCTCCCGCGGTGCTCGTCCTGACGACCTTCGACCGGGACGAGTACATCGAGCAGGTGATCCGGGCGGGTGCGGCCGGGTTCCTGTTGAAGGACACGCCCCCGGAAGACCTGGTCCGGGCTGTGCGGATGGTCCGGGACGGCCACACGATGATCGACCCGGTGGTGGTGCGCCGGGCGCTGGACCTCATGGCGGCTCTCCCGGTGCAGGTGACCGCTGCGGAGCGTGACGCGCTGGCGACACTCACGGACCGCGAGAGGGAGGTCCTGGGACTCATCGCCGCAGGGTTGGCGAATGCCGCCATCGCCCGGGAACTGAATACCAGCGAGTCCACGATCAAGGGACACGTCAGCCGCATCATGACCAAACTGCATGCCGAGAACCGGGTGCAGGCCGCCCGCATCGCGTACCGGGCCGGCTGGGACGCAGACGGCTGACGCCTGGCTACTGGTCCGATCGGCCGCCGGCCCTCCCTACTTTCGTACTGCTGCCGAAGGGGCAGATCGGAACCAAAGCACCCCGGGTGAGGCCGGTCACAGCTCCTAGTCTGAAATGACCGGAGCAAAGCGCACCGGTATCCCGAAAGAGCCGGAGCACCTCATGTTCGCAGAAGCCGTCGAC
>NZ_JBEZLV010000045.1:0-43699 GCF_040652335.1 Streptomyces sp. NPDC048270 | reverse complement strand
TTGATTTTTGGCACGCTGTTGAGTTCTCAAGGAACGGACGCTTCCTTTGTACTCACCCTCTCGGGCTTTCCTCCGGGCTTTCGTTCTGTGTTCTTACTGTTCTTGCTGTTCTTGCGTTTCCGACTCTATCAGACTCTTTCGGGCCCGACTTCCTCGGTGCTTTCCAGGTTCCGCGCTTTCGCGCTTTCCCTTTCCGGCGTTTCCGACTCTATCAGATCCTTTCGGGCCTGACTCCCAGTCAGCGGGGCTTGCCTTCCGGGCTGTTGGGCCCTTCCGGCGAGTGAGACAGTAGCGGATTCCTTGCCCCCGAACCTAATCGGCGGCGGCGTCCTCGGACGCGGATTCCTCATTCGCAAATACGCATGAAAACGAGACGACAAAAGTCAGCCGTTCGTTCGAATGTGCAGTGCGGGATGGCTGTCCGGGGACCGACCGGAGTCGGCGCTCACTTCGGACAACTCGAAGAACCTTACGGACCGGGCACAGCTGTGTCAACCCCCGGCTGACCGGTCGCGACCGGCCGCACCGGCGCGCGAACTTCACGACGTCTTCATCCCGTTCCGTCTACCCTGGGTCCATGACTACGCATGCGCTCACGCTCAGCCTCTGCTGGTGGGCCGCCTGACGGCGGCCGACTGCAACGCGAGCACGCATGCGCTCAACGGCCGCCGCTTCGGCGGCCGTTTTCGTTTCTCCCCTCCCGGGGGTGGGCTCGGTCGCCCGTCGCGGCGGCCCCGGCACCACACACAAGGGAGAGCGGGACATGACGAGGATCTTCAGCGGGGTCAAGCCGACCGGGCACCTGACGCTGGGCAACTACCTGGGCGCCGTACGGCAGTGGGTCGCCGCCGATCAGGCGCCGGACGAGGCCCTGTTCTGTGTCGTCGACCTGCACGCCCTGACCGTCGAGCACGAGCCGGCGCGCGTACGGCGGCTCAGCCGGCAGGCGGCGACGCTGCTGCTCGCCGCCGGGCTGGATCCGCAGCGGTGCACCTTGTTCGTGCAGAGCCACGTCGACGAGCACACGCGGCTGGCCTACCTGCTGGAGTGCACCGCCACCGACGGGGAGCTGCGCCGGATGATCCAGTACAAGGAGAAGGCGGCGAAGGCGCAGGCCGCCGGGGACGGCGTACGGCTGTCGCTGCTCACCTATCCCGTGCTGATGGCGGCCGACATCCTGGCGTACCGGACCGACGAGGTGCCCGTGGGCGAGGACCAGCGGCAGCACGTGGAGCTGACCCGGGACCTGGCCGTGCGCTTCAACCAGCGGTACGGGCACACGTTCACGGTGCCCAGGGCCACGCACCCG
This sequence comes from Streptomyces sp. NPDC048270, assembly GCF_040652335.1. NCBI lineage: Bacteria > Bacillati > Actinomycetota > Actinomycetes > Kitasatosporales > Streptomycetaceae > Streptomyces > Streptomyces sp. NPDC048270. Next base: position 42,390 of record NZ_JBEZLV010000045.1, on the reverse strand, counting down.
GCGGTGGCCGCCCGGGTCATGGACCTCCAGGAGCCGACGTCGAAGATGGGGAAGTCCCACGCGAACGGCACGGGGATCGTCTATCTGCTCGACGAGCCGGGGGTCGTCCGCAAGAAGGTGATGCGGGCGGTCACCGACAGCGGGGACGACGGGGTGGCCTACGACCGCGAGGCGCGGCCCGGGGTCGCGAACCTGCTGGACGTCCTGGCCGCCTGTACGGGCGGGGATCCCGTGCGGCTCGCCGAGGGGTACCCGGGCTACGGCGCGCTCAAGCGGGACGTCGCCGACGCGGTGGTCGAGCTGCTGCGGCCGGTGCGGGAGCGGCATGCCGAACTGGCGGCCGATCCGGCCGAGGTGGACAAAGTGCTGCGGGAGGGGGCGGCGCGGGCCCGGGAGCTGGCGCGGCCGGTGGTCGACCGGGCGTACGAGGCCATCGGGCTGCTGGCTCCGTGAAGAGGTGAGAGCAGGCGGACGGGCCACCGCTCGGGCGGCGGCCCGTACCCGCGGCTCAGCTGTTGCCGGAGGCGAGCTCGCGGCTGCGGTCGCGGGCCGCTTCGAGGGCGGCGATCAGGGCGGCGCGCACGCCGTGCCGCTCGAGCTCGACGATCGCGTTGATCGTCGTTCCGGCCGGGGAGGTGACGGCCTCGCGGAGCTTGACCGGGTGCTCGCCGCTGTCGCGGAGCATCACGGCGGCGCCGATGGCGGCCTGCACGATCAGGTCGTGGGCCTGGGCGCGGGGCAGGCCCAGGAGGATCCCGGCGTCGGTCATGGCCTCCACGAGGAAGTAGAAGTACGCGGGTCCGGATCCCGAGAGGGCGGTGGCCGCGTCCTGCTGGGACTCGGGGACGCGCAGGGTCTTGCCGACGCCGCCGAAGATCTCCTCGGTGTGCAGGAGGTGCGCGGCGGTGGCGTGGCTGCCGGCCGAGATGACGGACATGGCCTCGTCGACGAGGGCGGGGGTGTTCGTCATGACGCGCACGACGGGGGTGCCGGGCGCGAGCCGCTCCTCGAAGAAGGCGGTCGGGATGCCCGCGGCGCCGCTGATGACCAGGCGGTCGGCGGGGACGTGCGGGGCGAGCTCTTCGAGGAGCTTGCCCATGTCCTGCGGCTTGACGGTGAGGATGAGGGTGTCGGCGCGCTTGGCGGCCTCGGCGTTGCTGACGGCCTCGACTCCGTAGCGGGCGCGGAGCTCCTCGGCGCGTTCCGCGCGGCGGGCGGTGACGAGGAGCTTGGAGGCGGGCCAGCCGCCCCGGATCATCCCGCTGAGCAGGGCCTCGCCGATCTTGCCGGTACCGAGGACTGCGACTGTCTGGGTCATGCCCGATTCACCTCGCCGAACGCGCTGCGTATGACTGCGTACGGGATCATCCTCGCACTCGGGCCGGTGCGCCGGGCGGGGTGTCCGGTCCGTGGGCGGCCCGTGCGGGCTAGGGGGTCCGGCGGCGGAGGGTGGCCGCGCCGAGGGCGAGGACGAGCAGGGCGCAGGCGGCGACGATGACGGCGTCGCGGACGAAGTCGGCGGTCATGTCGGTGTGGGTGAGGACCTGGGTCATGCCGTCGACCGCATAGGACATGGGCAGCACGTCCGAGAGGGTTTCGAGGACGGGGTGCATGGTGTCGCGGACCGCGAACAGGCCGCACAGCAGCAGTTGGGGGAAGATCACCGCCGGCATGAACTGGACCGCCTGGAACTCGGAGGCCGCAAAGGCGGAGACGAAGAGGCCGAGCGCGGTGCCGAGGAGCGCGTCGAGGAGGGCGACGAGCAGGAGGAGCCAGGGGGAGCCGACGACGTCGAGGCCCAGGAGCCAGAGGGCGAGCCCGGTGGCGAGGAGCGACTGGACGACGGCGACGGCTCCGAAGGCGAGGGCGTAGCCGGCGATGAGGTCGCCCTTGCCCAGCGGCATGGCGAGGAGGCGCTCCAGGGTGCCGGAGGTGCGCTCGCGCAGGGTGGCGATGGAGGTCACCAGGAACATGGTGATGAGGGGGAAGATCCCGAGGAGTGACGCGCCGATGCCGTCGAAGGTGCGCGGGCTGCCGTCGAAGACGAAGCGGAGCAGCGTCAGCATCAGTACGGGGACCAGCAGCATCAGCGCGATGGAGCGCGGGTCGTGGCCGAGCTGGCGCAGGACGCGGCCGGCGGTGGCGGTGGTGCGGGCGGCGTTGATCGAGGAGGTGGTGGTCATCGCTGCGGCTCCCTGGCGGCGGTGGCGTTGGCCTCGTCGACGAGGCGCAGGAAGCCCTCCTCGACGGTGGCGGAGTCGGTGCGGGCGCGCAGGGCGTCGGGGGTGTCCTGGGCGAGGATGCGCCCTTCGCGCATGAGGAGGAGGTCGTGGCAGCGCTCGGCCTCGTCCATGACGTGTGAGGAGACGAGGATCGTGGCCCCGCGGGTGCGGGTGATCTCGTGGAAGAGGTTCCAGAGGTCGCGGCGCAGGACGGGGTCGAGGCCGACGGTGGGTTCGTCGAGGACGAGGAGCTCGGGGGTGCCGAGCAGGGCGACGGCGAGGGAGACGCGGCTGCGCTGGCCGCCGGAGAGGTTGCCGGCGAGGGCGTCGGTGTGGGTGGTCAGGTCGACGTCGGTGATGGCCTGGCGTACGGCGGCCGCGCGGCGGTCGGCGGCGGCGCGGCCCGGGTCGAGGACCGCGGCGAAGTAGTCGAGGTTCTGCCGGACGGTGAGGTCGTCGTAGACGGAGGGCGCCTGGGTGACGTAGCCGATGCGGGAGCGGAGCTCGGGGTGGCCGGCGGGGCGGCCGAGGACGTCGAGGGTGCCGCTCACGCGGGCCTGGGTTCCGACGATGGCGCGCATGAGGGTGGACTTCCCGCAGCCCGAGGGGCCGAGGAGGCCGGTGATGCGGCCGCGGGGGACGTCGAAGCCGATGCGGTCGAGGACGGTGCGGGGGGCTCGGCCCGTGCCGCGGCGGACGGTCAGGCCGGCGGCGTGCACGGCGGCGGGGGCTTCCGGGGTCTCTGGAGGCGGGTTATTCATCATGTGATGAATAATGCTCCTGGCTGTGCCGGGCGTCAATCGCCGGGACGGAGCCGCTGCCGCCGGGGGCGGGTTCCGGGGCTACTTCTTGCGCCGGCTACTTCTTGCGCCGGCTACTTCTTGCGCTTGGTGCGGCGCGCCGCGGGGTTGCCGGTACGGGCGCTGCGGCGGCGGGCGAAATCGGCCACGGAGCGCTCGTACTCGGCGCGGCGCAGCTTCTCGCCCGGGGCCTCGACGAGGCAGCGCAGGAAGTACGCGATGAGGGAGCCGATGAAACCGATCGCCTTCAGCCCCTTGAGGGCGGCCTCGTCGGAGGAGGGGGCCGGGCGGCGGCTGAAGGACTCCCAGGTCTTGGCGAAGGCGATGGAGCTGGCGATCGCGAAGAGGACGACGACGGAGATGCTGAGGAAGGGGCCGACGTTGCCGAGCGCCAGGCCCTCGTAGGAGAGGCGGAGCAGCACCGCGGCGGCGACGGCGGTGACCAGCGAGCCGGCGGCGACGGCGGCGCGGCGCAGGGCGTAGCCCCCGTCGTGGTTCACCCAGGTGGTGCCGAAGAACCGGATCGGCTCGGGCGCGGGTCCGGCGGGCACGGCCGGGGCCGGCTCGGCCGGGGCGCCCGGGGCCTGGGCCGGCCCGGTGGGGTTCTGGTCTCGCTGGTCGTCGCTCACGTCAGCGATTATCCCCCGCCGGGCCGGCCGGACCGGGTGTGTCTCACGTGTCAGACGGGCGGTGGCCCGGGGTGCGGCTAGCCGCAGTGCGCGGCGACGTAGCCGTCGCTGCCGGTCTTCACGTACGCGTCGGAGACGAACTGGCCGTTGCCGACGCAGTCCCACAGGTTGGTGGTGCCGTACGGGCCGGAGACGGTGGTGCCCGCGCACTGGCAGCGGATCGTCACCCGGGCGCCGAGCGGCAGGACGGCGACGACGGGATAGCCGGTGCCCGGGCCGCTGCGCACGTTGAGCTGGACGCCGGGCGCGACCGGGTAGGACTTGTAGCCGGAGCCTTCGGAAAGGGTCTGGACCGCGTGCGTTTCGTTCTCAACCGACATCGGAAATCTCCCCCTTGAGCATGACGCTCTGCAACTCGCGCAGGGTAGCAGGCCCTTACCGCTTCATATGCGCCATCGACTAGGCTCCGGCGGGGGTGGTCGGCAGTGCATCCACTGCGCGCGGAACGGGCCGGTTTTCCGGAGTACGCCGGGCAGTACCGGCTGGAATCCGTCCTGGGTTCCGGTGGCATGGGAGTGGTTCATCTGGCCACCTCGGCGTCCGGACTGCGGCTGGCGGTCAAGGTCGTCCACGCGCAGCACGCGATGGATCCGGAGTTCCGGGCCAGGTTCCGCCAGGAGGTCGCGGCCGCCCGCCGGGTGAGCGGCGCGTTCACCGCTCCCGTCGTGGACGCGGACCCCGATGCCGAGCGGCCGTGGATGGCCACCCTGTTCATCGACGCCCCCACGCTGGCCGAGCAGGTACGGGAGGCGCCCCTCGGCCCCGGGGCGCTGGCCAGGCTCGGCGCCGGGCTGGCGGAGGCGCTGCGGGACATCCACCGGGCCGGTGTCGTGCACCGGGACCTCAAGCCCAGCAACGTCCTGATGGCGCCCGACGGGGTGCGCGTCATCGACTTCGGGATCTCCCGGCCCGCCGACAGCGATCTGCGGACCGAGACCGGAAAGCTCATCGGGACTCCCCCGTTCATGGCGCCCGAGCAGTTCCAGCGGCCGCGGGAGGTCGGACCGGCGGCGGACGTGTTCGCGATGGGGGCGGTGCTCGTCCACGCGGCGACCGGCCGCGGGCCCTTCGACTCCGACAGCCACTACCTCGTCGCCTACCAGGTGGTGCACAGCGAGCCGGACCTGACCGGGGTGCCGTCCTCCCTCGCGCCGGTCATCGCGCGCTGCCTCGCCAAGGACCCCGGCGACCGGCCGACCCCCGACGCCCTGCTCGGAGAGCTGCGGGCGGCCGCGTACCCGACGGGCGAGGAGACCCGCGCCTTCATACCGCAGCCCCGGCGGCCGCTCTCGGCGCCGCCGCCGTCCGCCGCCGACGAGGTCACGCACCGGCGCGTGCGGGTCCCCGAGCCCGCCGGGACGGGCCGGCGGCCACGCCGTGCCGCCCTCGTCCTCGCCCTCGCCCTGCTGCTGACGGGCGGAGCCGCCGCCGCGGGATACCCGTGGTTCGGCGGCGGGGACACCGCGGGGCCCGCGGCAGCGCGGGCACAGGACCCGGCCGCCCCCTCGACGGCCCCCGCGCCGTGGTCGGCCCCGCTGGGCGACCGCGGTCCCGGGAACACGGTCTCCGCGTGCGCGGCGGCTGCCGGCGCGCTGTACTGCTCGACCCCGGGCCTCGTCGCCGCCCGGCTGGACCCGGCCGACGGCGCCCTCGCCTGGTCGGTGCCCGCGCCGGGCGCGGGAACCCGTACGCCGGGCGCCACCGCCATCGCGCCCGTCGCGAGCGGCGGACTCGTCCTCGCCGTGGCCCCCGGCAGCGGGCTGCTCCAGGCACTGGACCCGGCCACGGGCGTCGCGCGGTGGAAGAAGGACGTCGCGCGGAACGCCACCGTGCTGCCGGCCGGCTCGAAGGTGCTGGCCGCCGGGGCGGACGGGACGGTCACGGCGCTCGACGCGGCCACCGGCGACGTGATCTGGAGCAAGCGCCTGGGACGGACGGGGTCCGTGTGGCTCACCGGTCCCGGCCGGCCGGACGGCGCCCTCGACCTGTACGTGTCGACGCGCGCCGACGACGGCACGTCCTCGCAGCTCTCGGCGGTCGATCCGGCCGACGGCACGGTGCGCTGGCAGCTGCGCGCACCCGGGCTGCTCAAGCCGGTCGGCGTCGCACAGGGCGCACTGCACCTGCTGGCCGGCGACCTGGAGGGGATGTCCGTCGCGGTGGTGCGCGTCGACCTGGCCACGCGTGCGGTACGGCGGACCCCGCTGTCGGTGGAGCAGCTGCAGGCCGAGGCGGCCGTGGGACCGGACGGCGTCGTGTACCTGATCGGCATCTCGGGCGCGCTGACGGCGGTCGCCGGGGAGAAGGAGGCGTGGCGGCTGGAGACGGCCGTGGCCGCGGCCTCCCGGCCGGTCGTCGACGACGGGCGGCTGTTCCTGATGGCGGCCGACGGCCGGCTGATCGCGGTCGACGCCCGGGCCGGACGGCTGGTCGGGCAGACGGATCCGCGGATGGGGACGGGCCGGGGCACCTACACGGCCACCGTCCCCGCGCCCGTGGTCGCCGACGGGCGGGTGTTCGGGAGTGCCCCCGACGGTTCCGTGTTCGGGGTGGCCGCGGGGGATCCCGCGGGATGGTGAACGCGCGATGCCCCCGCACCTCGGGGGTGCGGGGGCATCGCGCGACGCGGTTCGGCGCGGTGGGTCAGCCCAGGCGGGAGACGTCCCGGACGGCGCCCTTGTCGGCGCTCGTGGCCATCGCCGCGTAGGCGCGCAGGGCCGCGGAGACGTTGCGCTCGCGGTCCTTCGGGGCGTAGACGCCGCCGAGCGCCTCGTGGCGGGCCGCGAGCGTGGCCTCGTCGACCAGGAGCTCGATGGTCCGGTTCGGGATGTCGATGCGGATCCGGTCGCCGTCCTCCACGACCGCGATTGTGCCGCCCGAGGCCGCCTCCGGGGAGGCGTGGCCGATGGACAGGCCCGAGGTGCCGCCGGAGAAGCGGCCGTCGGTCACCAGGGCGCACACCTTGCCCAGGCCCCGGCCCTTGAGGAAGGAGGTCGGGTAGAGCATCTCCTGCATGCCGGGACCGCCGCGCGGGCCCTCGTAGCGGATGACGACGACGTCGCCCGGCTTGACCTCCTTGCGGAGGATCTTGTCGACGGCCTCGTCCTGCGATTCGCAGACGACGGCCGGACCCTCGAAGGTCCAGATCGACTCGTCGACACCGGCCGTCTTCACGACGCAGCCGTCGAGCGCGATGTTGCCGCGCAGCACGGCGAGGCCGCCGTCCTTGGAGTACGCGTGCTGGACCGAGCGGATGCAGCCGCCCTCGGCGTCGAGGTCGAGGGTCTCCCAGCGCTCGGACTGGGAGAAGGCGCTGGCGGAGCGCTTGCAGCCGGGGGCCGCGTGCCACAGCTCCATGGCCTCCTCGGAGGCCGTGCCGGCGCGGGCGTCCCACTTCGCGAGCCAGTCCTCCAGGCCGTCCGAGTGGACGGTGGTGACGTTCTTGTTGAGCAGTCCGCCGCGGTGCAGCTCCCCGAGGATGGCGGGGATGCCGCCGGCCCGGTGGATGTCCTCCATGTAGTACGTGCCGCCGGGCGCCACGTTCGGGGCCACCTTGGCCAGGCACGGGACGCGGCGCGAGACCTCGTCGATGTCGGTGAGGTCGTAGTCCAGGCCCGCCTCCTGCGCCGCGGCCAGCAGGTGCAGGATCGTGTTGGTGGAGCCGCCCATCGCGATGTCCAGGGCCATGGCGTTCTCGAAGGCCTCGCGGCTCGCGATGCTGCGCGGCAGGACGGAGTGGTCGTCCTGCTCGTAGTGGCGCTTGGTGATCTCGACGACCGTGCGGCCCGCCTCCTCGTAGAGGGCGCGGCGGGCGGTGTGGGTGGCGAGGACCGAGCCGTTGCCGGGGAGGGCCAGGCCGATGGCCTCGGCGAGGCAGTTCATCGAGTTGGCGGTGAACATGCCGCTACAGGAGCCGCAGGTCGGACAGGCGTTCTCCTCGATCCGCAGGACGTCCTCGTCGGAGACGTTCTCGTTGGAGGCGTCGACCATGGCGTCGATCAGGTCGAGCTTGCGGACGGTGCCGTCGACGAGGGTCGCCTGGCCGGCCTCCATCGGGCCGCCGGAGACGAAGACCACCGGGATGTTCAGGCGCATGGCGGCCATCAGCATGCCCGGGGTGATCTTGTCGCAGTTGGAGATGCAGATCAGGGCGTCGGCGCAGTGGGCCTCGACCATGTACTCGACGCTGTCCGCGATGAGGTCGCGGGAGGGCAGGGAGTACAGCATGCCGGCGTGGCCCATGGCGATGCCGTCGTCGACCGCGATGGTGTTGAACTCGCGCGGGATGGCTCCGGCGGCGCGGATGGCGTCGGAGACGATCCGGCCCACCGGGGCGAGGTGCGTGTGCCCGGGGACGAACTCGGTGAAGGAGTTGGCGACCGCGATGATCGGCTTGCCGATGTCCTCGCTCGCTACGCCCGACGCACGCATAAGGGCGCGTGCCCCCGCCATGTTGCGGCCGTGGGTGACGGTGCGGGACCTCAGCTCGGGCATCGGGTTCACTCCCCATGAGTGCGGCCGGCCTTGCGAGCGCGGCCACGACTGTAGATATGAATCAGTTACGAGGCTACGCTCCCGGCCCGCGATACGGACAGCAGGTCCGCATGCCGGGACGGGCGGCTCATTCCTCGGTCAGGTAGCGCTGCAGGGTGGGCGCCACCAGGGCCACGATGTCGTCCGGGTCCGCGGACGCGAGGGGCTCGACCTGGACGACGTAGCGCAGGATCGCGATGCCGACCATGTGGGAGGCGGCGAGCTCGGCGCGGAAGGTCGGGTCGGGCACGTCGAGGTCGGCCGCCACCCGCTCCAGGACGCGGCGCAGGACGATGCGGCGCAGCACCGAGGCCGCCGCCTCGTGGGTCAGCGCGGACCGGATCACGGCCAGCAGCGGCGCCCGGGTGACCGGGTTCTCCCAGATCCCCAGGAAGTAGCGGGCGAGCCGTTCCCCGATGCCGTCCGGGCCCTCGCCGAGGATCGCCGGGACCACCATCGCCGGCTCCATGCTCAGCTCGATGGCGGCGGCGAAGAGGTCGTCCTTGCTGCCGAAGTAGTGGTGGACCAGGGCCGGGTCCACACCGGCGGCCTTGGCGACGCCGCGTACGGAGGTCTTGTCGTAGCCGCGCGCGGCGAACTCGGAGCGGGCCGCGAGGCGGATGCGCTCCTGGGTGCCGGGGCCCTCCTCGACCTCGTCCTGGCGGGGCCGGCCGGGGCCGCGGCGGCGCTTCACGGGCTCGGTCACGGGCGCCGGACCCCGTCGCGCGGGGCGGGCGCGGTGGCGAGGTGCAGGCGGGTGAAGGCCAGCGCCTCGGCGAGGTCGGCCTCGCGCTCGGCCGACGACATGGCGCGCCGGGTGTTGACCTCGATCACCACGTGCCCGTCGAAGGAGGTACGGGCGAGCCGTTCCAGCAGCTCGGCGCAGGGCTGCGTACCGCGGCCCGGGACCAGGTGCTCGTCCTTCGCCGAACCGTTTCCGTCGGCGAGGTGGACGTGCGCGAGCCGGTCGCCCATCCGGTCGATCATCCCGGTGGCGTCGGTGCGGGCGGTCGCGGTGTGCGACAGGTCGACGGTGAAATGCCGGTAGTCGTCCTTCGTCACGTCCCACTCGGGCGCGTACGCCAGCATCTCGCGGTCGCGGTAGCGCCAGGGGTACATGTTCTCGACGGCGAACCGGACGTCGGTCTCGTCGGCCATCCGCCAGATCCCCGTGACGAAGTCCCGCGCGTACTGGCGCTGCCAGCGGAAGGGCGGGTGCACGACCACGGTGGACGCGCCGAGCCGCTCGGCCGCCGCCTGGGCGCGCTGGAGCTTGGTCCAGGGGTCGGTGGACCAGACCCGCTGGGTGATCAGCAGGCACGGGGCGTGGATGGCGAGGATCGGCACCTGGTGGTGGTCGGACAGCCGGCGCAGGGCGTCGACGTCCTGGCTGACCGGGTCCGTCCAGACCATGACCTCGACGCCGTCGTAGCCGAGGCGCGCGGCGATCTCGAAGGCGGTCGCCGTGGACTCCGGATAGACGGAGGCGGTGGACAGGGCGACTTTCGCGGTCGGGACACGGACTGGTTCTGCCACGGACACAGGGTACGGGGTACGGGCCCGGCTCCCCCGGGCGCGTGTCGCCCGCGGGCCCCGGCGCTCCCCGGGCGGCGCCCGTCGGCCCGGCTCCCTCAGGCGGTGCCCGTCGGCAGGTGGTCGAGCCTGCGCAGGATGACGCCCTCGCGCAGCGCCCACGGGCAGATCTCGAGGTCGTCGACGCCGAAGAGGTCCATCGCGCCCTCGGCGACCAGCGCCCCCGCCAGCAGCTGGTTCGCCCGGCCCTCCGAGACGCCCGGGAGGGCCGCCCGCTGGGCCGTGGTCATCGCGGCCAGCCGCGGGACCCACTCCTCCAGCGACTTGCGGGTCAGGTCCCGCTGCACGTAGAGGCCGTCCGCCGAGCGGGCCGCGCCCGCGATGCGGGCCAGCTGCTTGAAGGTCTTCGACGTCGCCACGACGTGGTCCGGGGTGCCGAAGCGGGTGAACTCCCCCACCGTCCGCGCGATCTCCGCCCGCACGTGCCGGCGCAGGGCCCTGATGTCCAGCGCGTCCGGCGGGTCGCCCGGCAGCCAGCCCGCCGTGAGCCGGCCCGCGCCCAGCGGGAGGGAGACGGCCGCGTACGGGTCCTCGTCGATGCCGTACGCGATCTCCAGCGAGCCGCCGCCGATGTCGAGGACCAGCAGCTTCCCGGCCGACCAGCCGAACCAGCGGCGCGCGGCCAGGAACGTCAGCCGCGCCTCGTCCTCACCGCTCAGCACGGGCAGGTCCACACCGGTCTCGGCCTTGACCCGCGACAGCACCGCGTCGGCGTTGGTGGCCTCGCGCACCGCGCTCGTCGCGAAGGGCAGGACGTCCTCGCAGCCCTTGTCCTCGGCGGCCTGCACCGCGTCGGCGATCACCGAGACGAGGCGCTCTATGCCCTCGGGCGTCACGGCTCCGCTCTCGTCGAGGAGCTCCGCCAGCCGCATCTCCACCTTGTGCGAGTGCGCCGGCTGCGGGCGCGCGCCGGGGTGCGCGTCCACCACCAGCAGATGGACGGTATTCGAACCCACATCAAGGACACCGAGTCTCATAGGGGGAAACGCTACTGCGACGAACGCGCAGGGGTTGAGTAAGGGGCGCTTAGGCTTGGGTTTGTGCCAAATACGAAGAAGGCCAACAAGACCAAGTCCGGCAACAAGGCGGAGAACAAGGCCGGCAGGGCGGGCAGGGCGGAGAAGGCCAAGGCCGCCGCACCGGCCGACGAGAAGGGCCTCGACTTCCCCCGGGCCTGGGTGGAGTTCCCCGATCCCGCCGACGACGAGCAGGTGTTCCGCTGCGACCTGACCTGGCTCACCTCCCGCTGGACCTGCATCTTCGGCCAGGGCTGCCAGGGCATCCAGGTCGGCCGGGCGGACGACGGCTGCTGCACGCTCGGCGCGCACTTCTCCGACGAGGACGACGAGAAGCGCGTCGCCCGGCACGTGGCCCGGCTGACCCCCGAGCTGTGGCAGTTCCACGACGTGGGCAGCGAGACCGGCTGGACGCAGCACGACGACGACGGGGAGAAGCAGACCCGCCGCTGGGACGGCGCGTGCATCTTCCTGAACCGGCCGGGATTCCCCGCAGGGGCCGGCTGCTCCCTGCACATCCTGGCGGTGAAGGAGGGCCGGGAGCCGCTGGAGACCAAGCCCGACGTCTGCTGGCAGCTGCCGATCCGCCGCACCTACGACTGGATCGAGCGGCCCGACGACACCCGGGTGCTGCAGGTGACGATCGGGGAGTACGACCGGCGCGGCTGGGGCCCGGGCGGGCACGACCTGCACTGGTGGTGCACGTCGGCGACCTCCGCGCACGGCGCCGGGGAGCCGGTGTACGTGTCGTACCGCCCCGAGCTGATCGAGCTGATGGGCAAGGAGGCGTACGAGGAGCTGGTGAAGCTGTGCGAGGCGCGGCTCGCCTCGCTGCTGCCGATGGCCCCGCACCCGGCCGACCCGGTGCTCCCCGCCTGAGGCGCCGCCGCGCCGGCCCCCGCCCGGGGGCGGCGCGCCGGCCGGGCCGCGCGGGGCCGCGCGCCGGCCGGGCCCGCTAGTTCGACGAGGCCGTCGGCCCGGGGTCGGGGTCCGGGGAAACCGTTCCTCCTGACGTCGGCTCGGGCGTCGGGCTCGCCGTGGGCGTCGGGCTCGGGTCCGGGGGCGGCGTCGGGGTGGGCGTGGGGCTCGCCGGCGGCGTCGGGGTGGGTGTCGGCTCCGGGGTCGACGGCGGCTCCGGGGTCGGGGCCGGCCGCCCGCGGCCCTGGATCGAGACGACCGCGCCGCCGGGATCCACCCCCACCCGGGCCGTCCAGCCCCCCACGGGCTGGGCCTGGGCGTCGACGGCGATCCGCAGGGTGACCGATTCTCCGGGGGCCAGCGTGCCCGCGGTACGGCTCGCGCGCAGCCAGGGCGCGTCGGACCAGAGCCGCCAGTCCACCGGGGCGCCGCCGGACGCGGTGAGGGTGAGCAGTGTGGTCGTGCCGTGGGAGGACGCGGCCACGGTGAGCCGGCCGGGGGCGCCGGGCCGGTCGGTGGCCGGCGGGGGGCCGGTGCTGATGACCTGGACGGAGACGTCGGGCTCGGCGCTGCCCGGGGCGAAGGCGGCCCCGCCGGTGGTGGAGGAGGTGTTCCCGGCGTTCTCGTAGGCGGCCAGCGGGTGGCCGCCGGCGTGCGGCGGCAGCGGGAGGTCGGTTTCGCTCGCGGAGATGCGGGTGGCGGCGTCGCCGACGGGTTCGCCGGTGTCCGGCGCGCCGCGGTAGGCCGCCCACAGCGCGATCACCGGCGCGGCGACGACGGTGGCGACCACGGTGGTGGTCACGGCCCGGGCGCGCATCCGGTCGCGGCGGGCCGCGCGGTCCCTGGGGTCCATCGGGAAGCCGGTGCGGTCGAAGCGCGGGGCGGGCCGCCGCCCCCGGCCGCCGCGGAGCATCGCCGCGTGCACGGCGGTGCGGGGGGCGGGGACGAGCGGGAGGGCGGCGGTGCCGGTGCCGCCGGAGCCGGGCCAGGGGGCGCCGGCGCCCACGCGTTCGGCGACGCGGCGGCAGCGCGGACAGTCGTCGACGTGGCGTACGAGTTCGGCGCGCAGTGTGGTGGACAGCAGGACCTGCCCGTCGCCGGTGAGCCGCGAGACGCTGGGGCAGTTGCCCGTCTCCACGACGGCGAGGGCGGTGCGGGTGCGCTCGACCTCGCAGGCGGCGCCGGACAGCAGCTCCCGGGCGGCGGCCGGGGGCGTGCCGAGGACGGCGGCGAGTTCGGTGACGCCGAGGCGGTGGCGGACGGCGAGCTCCAGGGCCTCGCGCTGCTCGGGCGTGGTCCCGGCGGCCTCCGGCCAGGCGAGCCGGGCCAGCTCGGTACGCCGGTAGGCGCTCACGTCAAGGGTGCGGCGGGGCCCGCCGGGCGGGGCGCCCTCCGCGGCTTCGCCCGGCGCACGGGCGGGATCCATGTGCTCCGGCGCGCGCCGGGCGCAGTGCGCTCCCTGCCGTGCGCGCCGCTGCTCGGCCAGCCGGTACAGGCAGCCCCAGCGGGCCAGGGCGTAGAGCCAGGCCCGCCGGTCGCCCTCGTCGGGGCAGCGGCCCGGATGCCGTTCGGCCACGGCGAGCACGTCGCCCAGCACGTCGGTGGCGGCGTCGTGGTCGCACAGGACCGACAGGCAGTACGTGAACAGGCCGTCCAGGTAGGGCTCGTGCCGGAAGGGCGGCGGCGGCTCCCCCTCGCGGGGCGTGCGCCCGTGCGCCCGGTGTGCGCCGGAGCGTGACGAGGAGTGTGCCTGGCTGCTGCTGTTCACTCGGCGACCGTAGGCGGCGCGCCGGTGGACCTCCGGAAGCCTTACCCGGATTTAGCCCTTACGGGTGAACAGATCGGTGAAGCACTGACGGTGCGGTTGCCGGCAGCGGTGTCGGCGCTGTCGGTGCCGGGGGCTACCGTGTGCGGCATGGCTGCCCGCACCGCTCGTTCATCCGCCAAGGACCGGCCGTCCTACCGCTGTACCGAGTGCGGCTGGACGACCGCGAAGTGGCTCGGGCGGTGTCCCGAATGCCAGGCGTGGGGCACCGTCGAGGAGATGGGCGCGCCCGCCGTGCGGACCACCGCCGCGGGCCGGGTGTCCACCGCCGCCGTGCCGATCGCACAGGTCGACGGCCGGACCGCGACCGCCCGCAGCACCGGCGTGGACGAACTGGACCGGGTCCTCGGCGGCGGGCTCGTGCCCGGCGCCGTGGTGCTGCTCGCCGGGGAGCCCGGCGTCGGGAAGTCGACGCTGCTGCTCGACGTCGCGGCGAAGGCGTCCAACGGCGACCACCGCACGCTGTACGTGACGGGCGAGGAGTCCGCGAGCCAGGTGCGGCTGCGCGCCGACCGGATCAACGCACTGAGCGACCACTTGTACCTGGCGGCCGAGACCGACCTGTCGGCCGTCCTGGGGCACCTGGACGCGGTGAAGCCCTCCCTGCTCATCCTGGACTCCGTGCAGACCGTCGCCTCCCCGGAGATCGACGGGGCACCCGGCGGCATGGCCCAGGTCCGCGAGGTCGCCGGGGCCCTGATCCGCGCCTCCAAGGAGCGCGGGATGTCCACCCTCCTCGTCGGCCACGTGACCAAGGACGGGGCGATCGCCGGCCCCCGCCTCCTGGAGCACCTGGTCGACGTGGTGCTGAGCTTCGAGGGCGACCGGCACGCCCGGCTGCGGCTGGTGCGCGGCGTCAAGAACCGGTACGGGGCCACCGACGAGGTGGGCTGCTTCGAGCTGCACGACGAGGGGATCACCGGGCTCGCCGACCCGAGCGGGCTGTTCCTGACCCGGCGCGCCGAGGCGGTGCCCGGGACCTGCCTGACGGTGACCCTGGAGGGCAAGCGCCCGCTGGTCGCCGAGGTGCAGGCGCTGACCGTGGACTCGCAGATCCCCTCCCCGCGGCGCACCACGTCGGGCCTGGAGACCTCGCGCGTCTCGATGATGCTGGCGGTGCTGGAGCAGCGCGGCCGGATCACCGCACTGGGCAAGCGCGACATCTACAGCGCCACCGTGGGCGGGGTGAAGCTGACCGAGCCTGCCGCCGACCTGGCGATCGCGCTGGCCCTGGCCTCCGCCGCCAGCGACGTCCCGCTCCCGAAGAACCTCGTGGCCATCGGGGAGGTCGGCCTGGCCGGCGAGGTGCGCCGGGTGACCGGCGTACAGCGGCGGCTCGCCGAGGCGCACCGCCTCGGTTTCACGCACGCCCTGGTGCCGTCGGATCCGGGCAAGGTTCCGGCCGGGATGAAGGTGACGGAGGTCGCCGACATGGGTGACGCGCTCCGGGTCCTGCCGCGCGGCCGCTCCCGTACGCCGGCCAGGGAGCGCGAAGGCTCCTAGCCGCCGCGCGGGGTCGGCCCGCACGTCGGGCCCTGGCTGGTCAGAGGGCCCGTACGGGGTCCCGGCGGGGCCCGCCTGGCCAAGCCACGGCCGGGCCGCAGCACACGCCGGTAGACTTCGGCGTGGTCCGCCCGGCCGTACGCAGGCGGCGCAACCCGCGACCGGAGGAGTGCAGTGGCAGCCAAGGACGGGGCAGCAGCATCCGGCAAGTCGGGCGCGAGCTCCAAGCAGGAGGCCATGATGCGCGCCTCGCTGAGCGCGGTCGCACCTGGTCAGCCGCTGCGTGACGGCCTGGAACGGATCGTCCGCGGCAACACCGGCGGGCTCATCGTCCTCGGCATGGACAAGTCGGTCGAGGCGATGTGCACCGGCGGCTTCGTCCTGGACGTGGAGTTCACCGCGACCCGGCTGCGCGAGCTGTGCAAGCTCGACGGCGCGCTCATCCTCGACAAGGACATCACCAAGATCCTGCGGGCCGGCGTGCAGCTGGTGCCGGACGCGTCGATCCACACGGAGGAGACGGGTACCCGGCACCGGACCGCGGACCGCGTCTCCAAGCAGTGCGGCTTCCCGGTGGTCTCGGTGTCGCAGTCGATGCGGCTGATCGCCCTGTACGTGGACGGGGAGCGGCGGGTCCTGGAGGAGTCCGGGGCGATCCTGTCCCGGGCGAACCAGGCGCTGGCCACGCTGGAGCGGTACAAGCTGCGCCTCGACGAGGTGGCGGGCACGCTGTCGGCGCTGGAGATCGAGGACCTGGTCACGGTCCGCGATGTGACCGCGGTCGCCCAGCGGCTGGAAATGGTCCGCCGGATCGCGACCGAGATCGCCGAGTACGTCGTCGAGCTGGGGACGGACGGCCGGCTGCTGTCGCTCCAGCTGGACGAGCTGACGGTCGGGATCGAGCAGGAGCGGGAGCTGGTGATCCGGGACTACGTTCCGGAGCCGACGGCGAAGCGTTCCCGCACGGTGGAGGAGGCGCTGCCGGCCCTGGACGCGCTGACGCATCCGGAGCTGCTGGAGCTGGCGATCGTGGCGAGGGCGCTGGGGTACACCGGGTCGCCGGAGACCCTGGACTCCGCGGTGTCGCCGCGCGGCTACCGTCTGCTGGCGAAGGTCCCCCGGCTGCCGGGGGCCATCATCGAGCGGCTCGTGGAGCACTTCGGGGGCCTGCAGAAGCTGCTCGCGGCGAGCGTGGACGATCTGCAGACGGTGGACGGCGTGGGCGAGGCCCGCGCGCGCAGCGTGCGCGAGGGCCTGTCCCGCCTGGCCGAGTCCTCGATCCTCGAGCGGTACGTCTAGCCGCGGGGCGAGCGCTAGGGCTTGCCTCCGAGCACCAGCTCGGCGGTCCACTCCTCGCCCGGCTTGCCCCCGGTGCTGGTGAGCGCGCCGGTGTAGACCCCGTCGACGGCGAGCTTCTCGCTGGCCCCCGCCGACTGGAGCACGTCGCAGACATCGGCGACCGAGGTCACGGGCTCGCCCTTGACCATGTTGATCACGTCGCCGGCGCCGAGGTTGGCCTTGGCGGCCGGGGACTGCGGATTGACGCTCATCGCGATCACTCCGTCGATGTTCTGCTTCTGGAAGGCCTTGAAGGCCTTGTCCTCCGCGGGGCCCATCTCCTCGAACTGGGCGGGGACGTTCGGGTCGGACAGGTCCAGGAGCCACCACCCGGGGTCGTTCTTGTTGTCGCCCGCGGCCAGCCCGGCGAGCTTGGGTTCCGCGTGGTCGATGCTGATCGCGTAGAACTGCCCCGACACTCCCTCCTCCGCGTAGCCGAGGGTGTTGATCCCGACGACCTCGCCCTTGGCGTTGAGCAGCGGCCCGCCCGAGTTGCCCGGGTTGACCGTCGCGGAGTGCTGGATCAGGGAGGGGTAGCGCGGCAGGGACGTGAGGGGCGTGGCGCCCACCTCGGGGGTCTGCACCGCGCCGGAGGTGAAGGCGACGTCCTGGGTGGCGTCCGTCTGCCCCAGCGATGCCGGATAGCCGAGGGCCATGACGGTGTCGGCCGTCGCGACATCGCCGCTCTTCCCGAACTTGAGCTCCTTCAGGTCCTCCTTGGGGGAGGTGAGCTTGAGTACCGCGAGGTCCTCGCACGGATCGCTGCCGAGCACCCGCACGGGAATCGGCGGCCCGTCGTCGATGACCACCTTCAGGGCGGCCTCTCCCTGGATGACGTGCGCGTTGGTGACGATGAGCCCCTCGTCGGCGTTGTAGACGAAACCGGTACCGGTGCCGTACTTGCCGATGACGTGCACCGTGGCCGGAGCGGCCTTCTCGTAGACCTGTCTGGGCGAAGGATCGTCCGCCCACGCCGCCGCGGGACTCCAGGCGGTGATGACCGCGGCCAGGACACCGACAGCCACACCCGTGACTCTCGCACTCATAAGGTCCCCTTCGACTGGGGCGGCCAGGCCCCGCCCCCTGGAACCAGCTGCCGGCCGGGAACGATCGCTGTGATTTCAGCGTAATCCCGTGGAGCCGGGCTGTCCTGAAGAGGTCCGGGCCCCCGGCGGGGCGGAGGGCTAGTCCTGCTTCAGGACGAACGAGGTCCGGGCCACCGGCATGCCGGGGGCCTTGACCTCGACGACGTAGGTGTCCGGGCCCGCGGCTCCCGCCGGAGGCGCCTGGCACTGGTCGGCCGCGCTGAACTTGCGGTCCCATTCGAGCGACTGCTTGGTCTCCCCTTGCGCGGGGAGGCGGAAGAACGCGCTGCCCGGTCCCGTCGGGCAGTCCGCCGAGGACCACACCGCCTTGCCGCTGGTCGCCTGAAGGATGGTCAGGACCGCCTGCTTCGGGCCGAGGTCGACCTTGCAGGTGGTGCCGGCGACGTTGCGGGCGACGAGTTCGAGGCGGGGCTTCTCGTTGGCCTCGTACTCGTTCTTCACGCTCTTGACCTCCCACTGCAGCGCCGTCGGCGCGCACGTGGGCAGGGCCGGGTCCGCCGGGACCGGGGCCGCGCCGCCGCCCGGGCCGGAACCCGTGCCGGCCGCGCCGCCGGTGCCCGTACCGCTGCCCGGTTCGCCGTTCTTGCCCGCACCGCCGGAGCCCGCGCCTTCGGATCCGGTGCCGCCGCCGCCCGACTCCGGGCGCCCGCCCGGGGCCTGACTGATCGCCGGCCCCGTGCCCGCCGGGCCGGGGGTGATCGAGGCGATGGGATCGGGGTGGTCCTGGCCCTTGCCGTTCGTACTCGACTTCCCCCCGCCGGAACTGACGGTCCATACGGCGAGGAGCGCGAGGAGCGCGACGACGGACGCCAGCACAGCCCTCCGTCGCCAGTAGATGGAGGAGGGGAGCGGCCCGACCGGATTGCGCAGAGATCCCACGGACGGAACTTTACGAGAGTCCGCGGCCCGATCGGCGCCCCCCATGCCGCGCCGCGGGTTTGTTCTGCGGATGATCATCCTGGAGGCGCATCGGGAACGCCGGGAATCGGCCAGGAGTCTGACGCGGGCACTAGTCGCATTTGAGTACTGTCGGTGACCATGGACAGCACAGCCCTGTATCTCGACATCACCGGTTTCGCCCACTCCACCCCCGGCTGGGTGCGGTCTGCGTTCGAGATATGGACGGAGTACGGGCTGCTGCTCTTCGGCGTGTTCTTCCTGGCCGTCTGGTGGCGCTCGCGCGGCCGGGCCGGCTCCCGGACCGTCGCGCTCGCCGTCCTGGCCCCGGCGGTCACCGCCGCCGCCTACGTCGCCTCCGAACTCGTGAAGTCCACCGTGGACGAGGAGCGGCCCTGCCGCGCCGTCGCCGGGGCCGCGGCCTCGCTCGTGGCCTGCCCGCCCACCGGCGACTGGTCCTTCCCCAGCAACCACTCCGCCCTGGCGGGCGCCGCCGCGGTCGCGCTGGCCATGGCCGCACGCCGCCTCGCGCTGCTGACCGTCCCGCTCGCCCTGCTGATGGCCTTCTCCCGTGTCTTCGTCGGCGTGCACTACCCGCACGACGTGGTGATGGGCCTGCTGCTGGGCGGTTCGCTGGCCGCCCTGCTCGTCCTGGCCCTCGCGGGTCCGGCCGGCCGGATCGTCGCCGCCATGCGGGCGAGCGGCGTACCGGCAGTTGTCTGGTTCACCGGCCCGGGCCCCGCAAGGTAGGGACGAAACGTGCCAGGATGCCGTCTGCCATGACTGCATCCCCCATCACCTCCGCCGAGTCCCCCGACTCCCCCGAGTCGCCCGAGTCCCCGGCCGTCTCCCACGCCCTGCACTCCCCCGTCATCGCGTGGTTCGACGAGCACGCCCGCGACCTGCCCTGGCGCCGCCCCGAGGCCGGCCCCTGGGGGGTCATGGTCAGCGAGTTCATGCTCCAGCAGACCCCCGTGAGCCGCGTCCTGCCAGTCTACGAGCAGTGGCTCGCCCGGTGGCCCCGCCCCGCCGACCTGGCCGCCGAGGCCGCGGGCGAGGCCGTACGGGCGTGGGGACGGCTGGGCTACCCGCGCCGGGCGCTGCGGCTGCACGGCGCGGCCGTGGCGATAACGGAGCGGCACGGGGGCGACGTCCCCCGCGAGCACGCGCAGCTGCTCGCACTGCCGGGGATCGGCGAGTACACCGCGGCCGCGGTGGCCTCCTTCGCGTACGGACAGCGGCACGCCGTGCTCGACACCAACGTCCGGCGGGTCTTCGCGCGCACCGCCACCGGCGTGGAGTACCCGCCGAACGCCACCACCGCCGCCGAACGGCGCCTGGCCCGGGCCCTGCTCCCCGAGGACGAGGACACCGCGGCCCGCTGGGCGGCGGCCTCGATGGAGCTCGGCGCGCTGGTGTGCACCGCCAAGAACCCCGGCTGCGCCCGCTGCCCGGTGGCCGGGCTGTGCGCGTGGCGCCTCGCCGGCAAGCCGGCCCACGAGGGGCCCCCGCGGCGCGGACAGACGTACGCCGGGACCGACCGGCAGGTGCGCGGCCGGCTGCTCGCCGTGCTCCGGGAGGCGGTGGGACCGGTTCCGCAGGCCGTGCTCGACACGGTCTGGGACGAGCCGGTGCAGCGCGCCCGGTCGCTCGACGGGCTGGTCTCCGACGGGCTGGTGGAGCCGCTCGAGGGAGGCATGTACCGGCTGCCGCAGACCTGACGGGAGCGGGGCGCGCGGCCGGCCGCGGAGCCGGCGCACGACCGGCTCGGCGCAGACTCGTATCCGACTCAACTATTCCGCTTGCTGCGCCGAAACCCCAGCTCACGGGCGCTGTTACACAACCTATGGGTGTCCGTGCGTCCACCGAAGGCTGGCCCGCACAGGCCCGTGACAACCCCTCCGTACCTTCGGATCCGTAAGGCAGCGGAAGAGCGGTTGCACGGAACGGAGGCGGTCTGAGATGGCGCACGGCGAGGTACTCGAATTCGAGGAGTACGTACGCACTCGGCAGGACGCGCTGCTGCGCAGCGCCCGGCGCCTGGTTCCGGACCCCACCGACGCGCAGGACCTCCTGCAGACCGCCCTCGTGCGCACCTACGGCCGCTGGGACGGCATCGCCGACAAGTCCCTGGCCGACGCCTACCTCCGCCGCGTCATGATCAACACCCGTACCGAGTGGTGGCGCGCCCGCAAGCTCGAAGAGGTCCCCACCGAACAGCTCCCCGACGCCTCCGTCGAGGACGGCTCCGACCAGCGCGCCGACCGCGCCCTGCTCATGGACATCCTCAAGGTGCTGGCGCCCAAGCAGCGCAGCGTGGTCGTGCTGCGACACTGGGAGCAGATGAGCACGGAGGAGACCGCCGCCGCGCTCGGCATGTCGGCGGGTACCGTGAAGAGCACGCTGCATCGTGCGCTGGCCCGCCTCCGGCAGGAGCTGGAGAGCCGGGACCTGGACATGCGCGCGCTGGAACGCGGTGACCACACCATCCGGTACGAGGGGCGTGAGCGGTGCGCGGCCTGAATGGCCAAGGACTGACCGGCAGACGTTCGCTGGTCCTGGTGTCGGCGGGGACGGTCGTCCTCGTCGGCACAGCCGTGTTCGCGGTCGGTTGCGCCACGGGCGGCACGGGCCTGCGCGACGGCGGCCCCGCCCGGACGGACCCCGTCGCCAAGACCGCCCCCTCCGCGACGGCCCCCGACGGCTCCGCCGCACCGTCCGCGGGCGCCTCCGGCCAGCCGCTGAAGAAGATCGACCCGGTGGCCCTGCTGAAGGCCGACCCCAAGGTCAGCGCCGAGGTCAAGCGGGACCTCAAGCCCTGCACGGGCAAGGAGTACCCCGTGGACGTGAGCTACGGGAAGGTCACCGGCAGCACCGTCGTCGACATCGTGGTCAACGTCCTGTCGTGCGCCGACGCGCTGGGCCGCGGTTCGTACGTGTACCGCGCGGACGGGGCGAAGTACGAGAATGTCTTCTCGGACGAGCAGCCGCCCGTCTACGCGGAGATCGACCGGGGCGATCTGGTGGTCACCAAGCAGGTGTACGCGAAGAGCGACCCGCTCGCCTATCCGTCGGGCGAGGACGTGATCACGTACCGCTGGGACGGGGAGAAGTTCACCGAGCAGGACCGGGTGCACTCCGAGTACAGCAACGTGGTCGACAGCGGCAGCGCGCCCGCTCCGGCCGTGACCCAGAAGAACTGACCGCCGCACGACCGAGTGCCGAAGAACCGAAGAACCGAGGCGAGGCTCCCGCATGGCCGAGACCCATGTCCTGTTCGTGGAGGACGACGACGTCATCCGCGAGGCCACGACCCTGGCGCTGGAACGCGACGGGTTCGTGGTCACCGCCATGCCCGACGGCCTGTCCGGACTGGAGTCCTTCCGGGCGGACCGGCCCGACATCGCCCTCCTCGACGTGATGGTCCCCGGCATGGACGGCGTGAGCCTGTGCCGCCGCATCCGCGACGAGTCCACCGTCCCGGTGATCATGCTGTCGGCGCGCGCCGACTCCATCGACGTGGTGCTGGGCCTGGAGGCGGGCGCGGACGACTACGTCACCAAGCCGTTCGACGGCTCGGTGCTCGTCGCCCGGATCCGCGCCGTGCTGCGCCGCTTCGGCCACGCCGGCGGCCCGCGGAACGGCGGTTCGGGCTCCTCCGACGAGAGCCAGGACGCGGAGCGCGGCCTGCTCTCCTTCGGCGACCTGGAAGTCGACACCGAGGGCATGGAGGTGCGCAAGGCGGGCGCGGGCGTGGCGCTGACCCCGACCGAGATGCGGCTGCTGCTCGAGTTCTCCTCCGCGCCGGGCACCGTCCTGTCGCGCGACCGGCTGCTGGAGCGGGTCTGGGACTACGACTGGGGCGGTGACACCCGGGTCGTGGACGTCCACGTCCAGCGGCTGCGCACCAAGATCGGCCAGGACCGGATCGAGACGGTCCGGGGCTTCGGATACAAGCTCAAGGCATGAGCCGGTTCACCCTCCGCACCGGGATCCGCTGGAAGATCACCATCGCCATCGCCGCCGTGGGCGCCCTCACCGCGGTGGCGCTGAGCCTGGTCGTGCACAGCGCCGCCCGCGTGTCGATGCTGGAGAGCGCCCGCGACGTACAGCTGGACCGCGTGCAGTTCATCTCCCGCAACGCCGAGGCCGGGCGCAAGCCGCCCATGGGCGCCAAGCTCAACGACCCGGAACTGCCCACCCCGCTGCGGGAGAAGGCGCGCTCCGGGCGGCGCGGCACCTACGTCCAGGAGTCCGCGAAGGGGGCCCCCGAGGTGTGGGCCGCGGTGCCGCTCGAGAACGGGCAGGTGCTGTCGCTGCACACGCAGTTCCGGGAGAGCGCCAACATGGTGCGCGACCTGGACCAGGCGCTGGTCGTCGGCTCGCTGGCCGTGGTGGTCGGCGGCTCCGCGCTGGGCGTGCTCATCGGCGGCCAGATCTCGCGGCGGCTGCGCAAGGCCGCGACGGCCGCGCAGCGGGTGGCGCACGGGGATCCCGGGGTACGGGTGCGCGACGCCGTCGGGGGCGTCGTACGGGACGAGACGGACGACCTCGCGCGGGCCGTGGACGCCATGGCCGACGCCCTCCAGCAGCGGCTGGAGGCCGAGCGGCGGGTGACCGCGGACATCGCGCACGAGCTGCGGACCCCGGTGACGGGCCTGCTGACGGCGGCCGAACTGCTGCCTCCGGGCCGGCCGACCGAGCTCGTACGGGACCGTGCGCAGGCCATGCGCGCGCTGGTCGAGGACGTGCTGGAGGTGGCCCGGCTGGACAGCGCGTCCGAGCGGGCGGAGCTGCAGGACGTGGCGCTGGGCGAGTTCGTGGGCCGGCGGGTGGCGGCGCTGATGCCGGAGGCGTCGGTACGGGTCGTCGCGGACGAGATCGTCAGCACCGACCCGCGACGCCTGGAGCGGATCCTGGGCAACCTGCTGGCCAATGCCGCGCGGTACGGGCGGCCGCCGGTCCAGGTCGACGTGGAGGGCCGGGTCGTGCGGATCCGGGACCACGGGCCGGGCTTTCCGGAGGCGCTGCTGCGCGAGGGGCCGAGCCGGTTCCGGACCGGGTCGACGGACCGCGCGGGCGTGGGGCACGGGCTGGGACTGACCATCGCCGAGGGGCAGGCGCGGGTGCTGGGCGCCCGGCTGACCTTCCGCAACGTGGCCGCGCCGGGCGGGTTCGACCGCGAGGGCCGGGCGGCGGGCGCGGTGGCGGTGCTCTGGCTCCCGGAGCACGCGCCGACGGCGACGGGCAGCTTCCCGGTGATCAAGCCCCAGCCCTAGGAGGGCGCGGCGGCGGGCGGGGAGGGCCGGATCGGCACCGGGCCGTACGGTCCGGTAGGTCCGTGACTTAGCATCCGTGGCATGAGCGACGGCACGAATCCCCAGAGCAACCAGCAGCCCGAGCCCGCCCCGGGGAGCGGTGGCTACGGGTTCCCGCCGGGGCCCCCCGAACAAGGCGGGTACGGCTTCCCGCCCGGACCGCCCGCCCAGAGCGGCTACGGCTTCCCGCCCGGGCCGCCGGCCCAGGACGGCGGCGGCTACGGCTATCCCCAGACGGGGCAGCCGAACCCGTACCAGCCCGACGCGTACCAGCCGGACCCCTACCGGCAGGACCCCGGGGCGCAGCCGACGCCGTGGTCCCCCGCCCCTCAGGGCATACCGGGGCCGGCCGGCGATCAGCCGGACTGGGAGGCCATGGCCGACCGCTCCGCGGCCGAGCGGCGCAAGAAGCGGCTGTGGATGCTGGGCGGCGGGGTGACCGTACTGGCGCTGCTGGCCGGCGGCGGAACGTTCTTCCTGCTGGGCGGCGAGGAGGACCCGGAGGTCCCGACGGACGACCCCGCGGTCTCCGCGTCGGCCTCGCCGGGCGGCCCCTCGGGTTCGTCGGCCCCGTACTCCCCCACCGTCGAGGGTGACGCGACGCTGCTGCGCGACAGCAACGGCAAGATCGGCATCCGGCTGGGCCCCGACACGCAGATCGCCCCGGTGGGCAAGCGGTTCCAGATCGTCTCGAAGGGGACGTCGAAGTCCTACGCGCAGGCCTCCGAGGCGGCCGTGGACGTGACGAAGAGCTTCTCCGTCACGGCCCGCCTCTACAACTCGGCCGCCAAGGGGTCGCGGATCGCCGTGAGCCAGGGCGACGGCGAGTCGTTCTCGTTCGAGCTGGGCATCGACCAGGTGAACGGCAAGCAGGCCTGGATCTTCCGGGTGCAGACCGGGGACAAGGGCGCCGCGGCGACCACGCAGACCGTCGTCGCCGAGGGCCTGGGCATGGTCAAGACGCCGACCACGGTGATCGGCTCGTACGACGCGGAGAAGAAGGCGATCGCCCTCTACGTGGACGGCAAGAAGGCCGGCGAGGCCGCCGTGCCCGGCATCTGGCAGGCCCCCGGCCCGCTCCAGCTGGGCCGCTCGCGCCACCACGGCATCTGGTCCGGCGCCTGGCAGGGGGGCATGCACAACATCCGCATCTACGAGGCGGCGTTCTCGCCCGAGCTGGCGGCCGCCTACAAGGAGGGCAAGATGCCCGCGACGACGAAGCCGTCGCACTCCTGGCTGCTCACCTAGGAACGCGAAGGACCGGTCCTGGGGGCCAGGACCGGTCCGGGAGACCCGTCAGGGTCAGATGGTCACGCCGACGGTGCGCAGGAAGGCCACCGGGTTGACGGCAGAGCCGTAGTTCGGGGTGGTCCGGATCTCGAAGTGCAGGTGCGGGCCGCTGGAGTTTCCGGTGTTGCCGGACAGCGCGATCTGCTGGTCGACGGAGACCTTCTGGCCGATCCTGACCTGGATCTTCGAGAGGTGCGCGTACTGCGAGTACGTGTTGTTCGCGTGCTTGATCACGATGGCGTTGCCATACGCGGGGCCGTCGCCGCCGCCGTTGGGGCCCGCCTTGACGACGGTGCCGGCGGCCACGGCGTCGACCGGGGTGCCGACCGGGACGGCGAAGTCCTGGCCGGAGTGCTTGCTGGACCACATGCTGCCGCCCTTGCCGAAGGTCGCGGACAGCGTGTACTTCTCGACCGGCTTGTCCCACAGGCCGGACTTCGCGGAGGCCGCGGACTTCGCGGACTTCGCGGCGTGGGCGGCGCCGGCGGCCTGGGCCGCGGCCTGCTCGGCGACCAGCTCGGCGGTCCCGGTGAGGGCGGTCTGCGTCGTGTCGGCGAAGGCGGCGGTCGTCCCGGCCCCGAGGGCCAGCGCCACACCGAGAGCGGTTGCGCCGACGGTGATACGGGTACGGGGGGTGATGACGCGCTTCGCGGACATGAAGGAGACCTCCGGGGCCGGGGACAGAGACGTGGTTTCACGCCCGCCACGGGCATGAAGTGACCCGGCACGGTCTGGCGTGTGCCGGGTGGGCTCATCCTTGGTAACCCGCGCCCCCGTACTTCCCCAAACCTCCCCATTACTACGTGAACTCGTAGACCTGGTGCGTGTGACGCATTCGTTTGACCAGGTCACTAGCGGGTCGCTGGTGGACAAATCGGGTGACTGGATCTACGAAACGTTCTAGTAGGTCCGATTTGCCCTGTGCGGCTTGTCACCGGCCCAGGACCTCCGGCGGCCCCGCCCGGGACCTTCGGCAGGGCAACCGAAAGGGGCGGCCCCGGAACCTCTCGGTCCCGGGGCCGCCCCTTCGTCCTGCTACCGCCCTACGGCGGTCACGCGCCCTTCGACAGGTCCGGGCCGGAGCCCGTGGCCTCGATCGGCGGGAGGTCGGGCAGAGCCGACTTCTCCTCGCCGCGGAAGGTGAACTTGGCTTCGTCGCCCTCACCCTCCACGCCGACCACCACGATGTGACCGGGACGCAGCTCGCCGAAGAGGATCTTCTCCGACAGCATGTCCTCGATCTCGCGCTGGATGGTCCGGCGCAGCGGCCGGGCACCCATGATCGGGTCGTAGCCGCGCTTGGCCAGGAGCTGCTTCGCGTCGCCGCTCAGCTCGATGCCCATGTCGCGGTCCTTCAGGCGCTCGTCGACCTTCGCGATCATCAGGTCGACGATCTGGATGATGTCTTCCTGGGTGAGCTGGTGGAAGACGACCGTGTCGTCGACACGGTTCAGGAACTCGGGCCGGAAGTGCTGCTTGAGCTCTTCGTTGACCTTCGCCTTCATCCGGTCGTAGCCGGTCTTGGTGTCGCCCTGGGCCGCGAAGCCCAGGTTGAAGCCCTTCGAGATGTCCCGGGTACCCAGGTTGGTCGTCATGATGATGACCGTGTTCTTGAAGTCCACGACCCGGCCCTGGGAGTCGGTCAGGCGACCGTCCTCCAGGATCTGGAGAAGGGAATTGAAGATATCCGGGTGGGCCTTCTCGACCTCGTCGAAGAGGACGACGGAGAACGGCTTGCGGCGCACCTTCTCGGTGAGCTGGCCGCCCTCTTCGTAGCCCACGTAGCCGGGAGGCGAACCGAAGAGGCGGGAAACCGTGTGCTTCTCGCTGAACTCCGACATGTCGAGGGAGATCAGCGCGTCCTCGTCGCCGAAGAGGAATTCGGCGAGCGTCTTCGAGAGCTCGGTCTTACCGACACCGGACGGGCCGGCGAAGATGAACGAGCCACCCGGGCGCTTCGGGTCCTTCAGACCCGCACGGGTACGGCGGATCGCCTGGGAGAGCGCCTTGATGGCGTCCTTCTGGCCGATGACCCGACGGTGGAGCTCGTCCTCCATGCGGAGCAGCCGCGAGGACTCCTCCTCGGTGAGCTTGAAGACGGGAATGCCGGTCGCGGTCGCGAGGACCTCGGCGATGAGCTCGCCGTCGACCTCGGCGACGACGTCCATGTCGCCGGCCTTCCATTCCTTCTCGCGCTTGGTCTTCGCCGCCAGCAGCTGCTTCTCCTTGTCGCGGAGAGAAGCCGCCTTCTCGAAGTCCTGGGAGTCGATGGCCGACTCCTTGTCGCGGCGCACGCCCGCGATCTTCTCGTCGAACTCGCGGAGGTCCGGCGGCGCGGTCATCCGGCGGATGCGCATCCGGGAGCCGGCCTCGTCGATCAGGTCGATCGCCTTGTCCGGCAGGAAGCGGTCCGAGATGTACCGGTCCGCCAGCGTCGCCGCCTGGACGAGGGCCTCGTCCGTGATGGAGACGCGGTGGTGGGCCTCGTAGCGGTCGCGCAGGCCCTTGAGGATCTCGATCGTGTGGGGGAGGGAAGGCTCCGCCACCTGGATCGGCTGGAAGCGGCGCTCGAGGGCCGCGTCCTTCTCGAGGTGCTTGCGGTACTCGTCGAGCGTCGTGGCACCGATGGTCTGGAGCTCACCACGGGCCAGCATGGGCTTGAGGATGCTCGCGGCGTCGATCGCGCCCTCGGCGGCACCCGCACCCACGAGGGTGTGGAGCTCGTCGATGAACAGGATGATGTCGCCGCGGGTGCGGATCTCCTTGAGCACCTTCTTCAGGCGCTCCTCGAAGTCACCGCGGTAGCGGGAGCCGGCGACCAGGGCGCCGAGGTCAAGCGTGTAGAGGTGCTTGTCCTTGAGGGTCTCGGGGACCTCGCCCTTGACGATCGCCTGAGCCAGCCCCTCGACGACGGCGGTCTTGCCGACGCCGGGCTCGCCGATGAGGACCGGGTTGTTCTTGGTACGGCGGGACAGCACCTGCATGACCCGCTCGATCTCCTTCTCGCGCCCGATGACCGGGTCGAGCTTGGATTCGCGGGCCGCCTGGGTGAGGTTGCGGCCGAACTGGTCCAGGACGAGCGAGGTCGAGGGCGTGCCCTCGGCCGGGCCGCCTGCCGTGGCCGACTCCTTGCCCCCGCCGGTGTAGCCGGAGAGCAGCTGGATGACCTGCTGCCGGACTCGGTTGAGATCGGCGCCCAGCTTCACGAGGACCTGGGCGGCGACGCCCTCGCCCTCGCGGATCAGGCCGAGCAGGATGTGCTCGGTGCCGATGTAGTTGTGGCCGAGCTGGAGGGCCTCTCGGAGCGAAAGCTCCAGGACCTTCTTCGCCCGCGGGGTGAAGGGGATGTGGCCGGACGGGGCCTGCTGCCCCTGACCGATGATCTCCTCAACCTGCTGGCGAACAGCCTCGAGCGAAATCCCGAGGCTCTCCAGGGCCTTAGCGGCGACACCCTCACCCTCGTGGATCAAGCCCAGGAGGATGTGCTCGGTGCCGATGTAGTTGTGGTTGAGCATCCGGGCTTCTTCCTGAGCCAGGACGACAACCCGCCGCGCGCGGTCGGTGAACCTCTCGAACATCGTTTATCGCTCCTCAGAGCGGTCGGGCAGTTCGGGGTCGGTCCCCGCCCTGTCCTTCCGCATGCTAGTCCCGCGGGGCGGGACAGCTCATTCCAACTGCCGACATCCCTACGCGGCTCACCCCCGCATCGGCGGGGAAAACCGGCTCGAAGAGCCGACAACTGCTCCAACCCGATGGTGCGAGACGATGTTCCCGCAGGCCAGGCAGATACCCGTCATGCGTGTACGCCGATGGCGAACGGAAGCCCGTCAAATCAGCGTGTCGCCCCGATCCACTAGGAATGTCTTACCCGTAAGGACTGACACTCCATGCCGGTGGCACCGGTTCCCTCCGCTAAGGGCGAACACAGTTCCGTCCCGAATGTGGGACTCCACCCCGCGGATGTTTACGTTCCGCATTGGCCCGCGTGCGGTGTGTCACTCCCCGGCCGTCACGGGGGGTGCCCGGGCCGTAACCCGCGGGCGCCGCGGAAGTTGCTCAGGGCATGGCCTCAAGCACCGTCGCAGCCCCCACCGTCCCGCTGCCCCGCGTCCCGGCCGGGGAGGCCGGTCACGCCGCGGGCGCCGGGTACGCCTCCTGGTACGAGCGCGTGCTCGGCTGGCCGGTGACGGGCGGCCCGCCCGTCCAGCTCGTCACGGGGACCCGCTTCGACGTCCTGGAGCTGCCGTCCGATGCGGGGACGGCGCTGCTGCGCAGGCCGGTCGACACGGGACCGGTCGCCCTCATGGGGCGCAGGATGCGGTTCCTGGTGGCCGCGGGGAGCGCGGAGGAGCTCGACGGACTGCTCGACTGGCTCGAGTGGGGCGGGGTCGCCCTGGATCTCACCGCCCTGG
Source organism: Streptomyces sp. NPDC048270 (assembly GCF_040652335.1). Taxonomy (NCBI): domain Bacteria; kingdom Bacillati; phylum Actinomycetota; class Actinomycetes; order Kitasatosporales; family Streptomycetaceae; genus Streptomyces; species Streptomyces sp. NPDC048270. Next base: position 12,930 of record NZ_JBEZLV010000045.1, on the reverse strand, counting down.
GTGCGGACGGCCGGATCACCGCCCCGGCTCCCCCGGGGCAGCCCCCGGGCCCTCGGGAGGCCGCCGTGTGGCTGCGACCCCCCGAGCAGGGGTGCGAGGCACTGCTGCCCGCCCTGCCGGGTTCCCCCGGGCCGGGCGCCGGGCCCGCCCGCGGGCCCGACCTCGTGCGCCTGGTGGCGGCGGCGGCGACGGAATGCCACCGCGCCCGCCTGCGGCGCCGTGCGACGCCGAGCGGTCAGCCCTTGGCCTTCTCGTAGGCCTCGCGGATCTCGGCCGGGACGCGGCCGCGGTCGTTCACGTTGTAGCCGTTCTCCTTGGCCCACGCGCGGATCTCGGCGGTGTCCGGGTTCCCGGTCGCGGCCGAGGCGCGGCCCTTGGCGCGGGCAGCGGTCGCGCGCCCGCCGGTGCGGCGGCCGCCCTTGGTGTACGGGTCGAGCAGACCGCGGAGCTTTTCAGCGTTGGCGGTGGTGAGGTCGATCTCGTAGGTCTTGCCATCCAGAGCGAACGTCACCGTCTCGTCCGCCTCGCCACCGTCGAGGTCGTCGACAAGAAGGACCTGAACCTTCTGTGCCACCGGGATTTCCTTTCATCGAAAAGCAGTACGCGGAAAGGAAACCGCTTTTGCCTGGAAAACACAAACCCCCGGGGAGAGGTTCAGGACGGCAACGGGGCGGGAAACGTGCGCGATTCGGACATAGGCCACAGGCGCGCGGAGCGCCGGAAAAGCCGGGGCCATCGATCAGAGGTGCAGAAGCATCCGACTGTTGCCCAAGGTGTTCGGCTTCACTCGTTCGAGACCGAGGAACTCGGCGACGCCCTCGTCATAGGAACGCAGGAGCTCGATGTAGACATCGGTCTCGACCGGGGTCTCGCCGATCTCGACGAAGCCGTGCTTCGCGAAGAAGTCCACTTCGAAGGTCAGACAGAAAACCCGGCTCACCCCGAGCTCGCGGGCCGTCCGCAACAACTGCTCCAGCACCAGATGACCGACGCCGGCGCCCTTGAGGTCGCGGTCGACGGCGAGAGTGCGTACTTCGGCGAGGTCTTCCCACATCACGTGGAGAGCGCCGCAGCCGAGCACCTGGCGGTCGGACTCGCGTTCCGCGACCCAGAACTCCTGGATGTCCTCGTAAAGGACGACCGGTGCTTTGTCGAGCAGGATCCGCTGCTGCACGTACTGGTCGAGCAGGCGGCGCAGCGCGGGAACATCACCGGTGCGGGCACGGCGGATCGTCACTGTTTCTGCATGTGCAGCGGAAAACTCTCCCATGGCCCGGACGCTATCGCCCCGGACCCTCCGCACGCTCGCCGGACTCCCCTTCGGCCGGGGCGGGGGCGGGCCCGGCCGGTGCGGCCGCCTCGACCGACTCGGCCGCCTCGTCGTCGTGCTGGACGATCCGGACGGCGTCCCGGAGGGCTTCCCGCTGTTCCGCCGACATCATGCCGAAGAAGGCGACGAGTGCGGCCGCGGGGTTGTCACTGGTCGACCACGCCTCGTTCATCAGTGCGGCCGAGTATGCGGCGCGGGTGGAGACCGCCGTATATCGATAGGCGCGGCCTTCCGCTTCCCGGCGGACCCAGCCCTTCTGATGAAGATTGTCCATAACGGTCATGACCGTGGTGTACGCGATGGACCGTTCCTGCTGGAGGTCTTCCAGCACTTCCCGAACGGTGACCGGGCGGTTCCACTGCCACACCCGCGTCATGACGGCGTCTTCGAGTTCTCCCAGGGGGCGAGGCACAACAGCACGATAGTGCGGCTTGTGGGTAATTGCCCGACTATTCGCTCGGCAACGCGCGACAAAATCCGGGGCCCCGCGGGGACCCCGGATCGAGCCGGTCAGTTACGGGACTGGCGGGCGGCCTCGGCCCGGGCGATCACCGCGTCGACCGCCTCGTCTTCCTTGGCCTTGTTGGCGCCGCCCTGGGTCTTCACGATCGTCACGACGAGAGCGATGAAGAACGCGGCCATCACGATGGGGGGCACGAGCGCGGAAACGTAGTCCATGCCCCTCAGCGTAGCTAGCCGACGGCCCGGCCCTCCGCCGGGGGCGGGGTGGGCTTGCGGCGTGGCGGGAAGACCTCGCCGGGCGTCGGGATCGGCCGCGGGGGCTGGTCGGGGTGCGGCGGCTCCGCGGGCCGGGGCTTGGGGCCGGGCGGCGGCTCCTCCCGGCCGCCGGCCAGGGCCAGCAGCCGGGTGCGGGGCGCGGGCGCGGTCGACAGCCGCCGGCGCACCGAGCGCTCCAGGACGGTCTGGGCCCGGTCCAGCAGCGCGGCGGCGACCCGGTTGGCCCGCAGGGCGCGCAGGGCGGCCAGGTCGTCGGGGGCGGGCTCGTAGCCGGCCGCCAGGGCGTCCTGGAGCAGCTCCAGGTACCCGGAGAGGCTCCCGGGCAGGGCGCCCCGGTAGCGGGCCAGATCCTCCAGGAGGAAGGCTCTGAGCCGGGCCGCCTCCTGGACCGCGTCGTCCACCGACTGCGCGAGGCGCAGGCAGTCCTGGACCTCCGAGGCCTCGAGGGCCGAGGAGGGCTGAAGGGCGTGGGCGAGCGAGCGCCTGAGCACGTGCAGCTCGGCGGCACTGAACGCCATGCCGCCGCGGGATCCGTAGGGCGTGGGCATGGGCCGAAGATACGCGCTAATCGGACAAAATCCCCTTTAGCGCGGCCGGTCGGTCAACCGCTCTCTTTGACCGCGGCCAGGAAATCCGCCCAGGCCGCCTGGGTCGTGGCGAGCACGAGGTGTGCGGGATCGGCGCGGTCGGCGACGCGCACGAGGGTGCCGGGGGCGGCGGAAACATAGACGCAGGCGTCTTGTTCCTCGCCGCAGAACGAGGACTTCTGCCACTGGGGCCGAGCGGTCATGGTCTCTCCTCGCGGGTGTTCCAGTGGGGGGACGGTATCGCCGCGGCCGGTCCCCGCCGGTGTCTTTGACGCAATTCGGCGATTCCCCGGTTCCCGCCCGGGCCCCGGGCCCCGCGCCGCGCGGCGCGGGCCCGGATGCGGCTACAGGCGGGCGGCGAAGTCCGACACGGCTTCGGCGACCTCCGCCCCGCTCCAGGTCAGGCCGGGTTCCGTGACCTCGACCTCGGTCACCGAGAGGCCGGGGACGGGCGCGGGGAACCAGCGGCGGAAGAGGACCCGGCCCGTCTCCTCCGCGACGCGGACCGACGCCTCGGTCAGGCGGTCCGGGTCGTACGGGAGCCAGACCTGGAACTGGTGGGTGTGCGGCCGCTCCGGGTGGACCCGGGACCACGGGACCCCGGCCTCCGCGAGGGCCGGCCCCAGCGCCGCCGCGACCCGCCGCGCCTGCTCCACGTACGACGGCAGCCGCGGCAGCACCCGCTCCAGCCCGGCCAGTGCGGCCAGCGCCTGCGGGAACTGCCGGAAGACCTGGCCCCCGTACCGGTGGCGCCAGACCCTGGTCTCCTCCACGAAGGCCCGCGGCCCGGCCAGCGCCGCCCCGCTCAGGCCGCCGAGCGACTTGTAGAACGAGACGTACACCGAGTCGGCCAGTCCCGCGATCTCCGGCAGCGGCCGCCCGAAGTGCACCGTGGACTCCCACAGCCGCGCCCCGTCGAAGTGGACCACCGCCTCCCGCTCCCGGGCCGCCTCGACCAGCGCCTCCAGCTCCTCCCAGCCGGGCAGCACGAAGCCCGCGTCCCTCAGGGGCAGCTCCAGCATCAGCGTGCCGAAGGGCTCCGCGAGCGCCGAGACCTCCTGCGCGGTGGGCTGGCGCGGCTCCGTCGTCGGGTGGGCCGTCCGCAGTCCGCAGACGGCCGACAGCGCGCCGCCCTCCCACCGCTCGGGGTGGCTCATCGGGTGCAGGGCCACCACCGGGTTCCCGGTCCGCCCGGCCCAGCAGCGCAGCGCGACCTGCTGCGCCATGGTCCCGCTGGGGAAGAAGGCCGCGTCCTCGGTGCCCAGCAGCTCCGCGACCCGCCGCTCCAGCTCGGCGACCACGCCGCTCCCGTAGAGGTCGGCCGGCTGGTCCATGTCGTACGGGGCTTCGGCGAGCGGCGCCAGCAGCTCCGCCACCGTGGCGTCCCGCAGGGATCGGGAGAGCATCCGCCCGGCCCCCCGCCATGCCGCCGCCTGCCGCCGCTCCCGCTCGGTGTCCTCGTCGTGCTCGCTCATGGCTCACGATCATCGCCGACCGGCCCGGGGCCCAGGAGCTAGCATGGCGGCGTATCGTCCGGTACCCCCCGCGGACTGGAACGGAAGGCCCTCCCCGCGTGAATTCCTCACAGCAGCCACGCCCTGCCCGGCTGGCGGTCGGTGTCGTCGGAGCCGGCCGGGTCGGCCCCGCGCTGGCCCGCGCGCTCCAGCAGGCCGGGCACCGGCCCGTCGCCGTGTCCGGCGTCTCCGACGCCTCGGTGCGCCGCGCCGCGCGGATGCTGCCCGACGTCCCGCTCGTCCCGCCCGCACAGGTGTTCGAGAAGGCGGATCTGGTCCTGCTCACCGTGCCGGACGACGCGCTGCCCTCCCTGGTCGAGGGCCTCGCCGAGACCGGTGCGATCCGGCCCGGCCAGCTCCTCGTCCACACCTCCGGCCGGTACGGGACCGCCGTGCTCGACCCGGCGCGCCGGGCGGGCGCCCTGCCACTGGCCCTGCACCCCGCGATGACCTTCACCGGCACCGAGGTCGACGTGCAGCGGCTGGCCGGCTGCTCCTTCGGCGTCACCGCCCCCGAGGAGCTGCGGCTCGCCGCCGAGGCCCTGGTCATCGAGATGGGCGGCGAGCCCGAGTGGATCGCGGAGGAGAACCGCCCGCTCTACCACGCGGCCCTCGCCCTCGGCGCGAACCACCTGGTCACCCTGGTCGCCCAGGCCATGGAGCTGCTGGACCAGGCCGGCGTCGCGCACCCCGACCGGATGCTCGGCCCGCTGCTCGGCGCGGCCCTCGACAACGCCCTGCGCTCCGGGGACGCGGCCCTGACCGGCCCGGTGGCCCGCGGCGACGCCGGCACGGTCGCCGCGCACATCTCGGAGCTGCGCAGGCACGCGCCCGGCGCCGTCGCCGGATATCTGGCGATGGCCCGCACCACCGCCGACCGGGCCCTCGCGCACGGACTGCTCAAGCCCGAACTCGCCGAGGACCTGCTCGGCGTGCTCGCCGACACGGACCCGGAAGGGGGCACCGCCCCGTGAGCGGACTGCTGCTCGACACCGCCGCGGAGCTCCAGGGGCTCCCGCGCACCGGCCGCCGGGCCGTCGTGATGACCATGGGCGCCCTGCACGAGGGCCACGCCACGCTGATCCGCTCGGCCCGCGAACAGGCCGGGCCGCAGGGGCAGGTCGTCGTCACCGTCTTCGTCAACCCCCTGCAGTTCGGGGCGAACGAGGACCTGGACCGCTACCCGCGCACCCTGGAGGCCGACCTCGCGATCGCCGAAGGGGCGGGCGCCGACGCGGTGTTCGCCCCCGCCGTCGACGAGGTCTACCCGGGCGGCGACCCGCAGGTGCGGATCAGCGCCGGCCCGATGGGCGGACGCCTCGAAGGGGCCACCCGCCCCGGCCACTTCGACGGCATGCTGACCGTCGTCGCGAAGCTGCTCCACCTCACCCGGCCCGACCTGGCCCTCTTCGGCCAGAAGGACGCGCAGCAACTGGCCCTGATCCGGCGGATGGTGACCGACCTGAACTTCCCCGTGGAGGTGGTCGGCGTACCGACCGTCCGCGAGGAGGACGGGCTCGCGCTGTCCTCCCGCAACCGCTACCTCTCGCCCGCCGAGCGGCGCACCGCCCTGGCCCTGTCCCGCGCCCTGTTCGCCGGACAGGACCGGCTCGCCGCGCAGGCCGCGCTGCGGGCCCGCGCCGAGGCCTCCCCGGCCAGCGACGAGCGGGCCACCGCCCTGGCCCGGCTCGGCGAGATCCGCGCCTCCGCCGACGCGCACGCCGTCTCGGCGGCGGGCAGCGGGCTGCCGGACGCCGTACGGGCCGCCGCGGGGCACGTGCTGGAGGAGGCGGGCCGCCACGAGCCGCCGCTCGTACTGGACTACCTGGCACTGGTGGACCCGCGGGACTTCACCGAGGCCGGACCCGGCTTCACCGGGCAGGCCGTGCTCGCCGTCGCCGCGAAGGTGGGCACGACCCGGCTGATCGACAACATCCCACTGGAATTCGGAGCACACTCGTGAGCACCCCAGGCAGAGGCCTCCCCCCGGGCGGCACAGGCGCGGGCGCGGGCACCGGCATACGGCTGCACGCCCCCGCCCCCGGCTGGGCCCTGGACGCCGACGTCGTGGTCGTCGGCTCCGGCGTCGCGGGACTGACCGCGGCGCTGCGCTGCGCCGCCGCCGGCCGCCGTACGGTCGTGGTCACCAAGGCCCGGCTCGACGACGGATCGACCCGCTGGGCCCAGGGCGGCATCGCCGCGGCCCTCGGCGAGGGCGACACCCCCGAGCAGCACCTGGACGACACGCTGGTCGCGGGCGCGGGCCTGTGCGACGAGGCCGCCGTAAGGCTGCTCGTCACCGAAGGGCCGGACGCGGTACGGCGGCTGATGGCCACGGGCGCCGTCTTCGACACCTCCGCGGAGACCGGGGAGATAGAACTGACCCGCGAGGGCGGCCACCACCGGCGCCGCATCGCGCACGCGGGCGGCGACGCCACCGGCGCCGAGATCTCCCGGGCGCTCGTCGAAGCCGTACAGGCCGCGGGGATCCGCACCGTCGAGAACGCACTCGTCCTGGACCTGCTCCAGGACGCGCGGGGCCGTACCGCCGGGGTCACGCTGCACGTCATGGGCGAGGGCCAGCACGACGGCGTCGGCGCCGTCCACGCCCCCGCGGTGATCCTCGCGACCGGCGGCATGGGCCAGGTCTTCTCGGCGACCACCAACCCCTCGGTCTCCACCGGCGACGGGGTGGCGCTCGCCCTGCGCGCCGGCGCCGAAATCTCCGACCTCGAATTCGTGCAGTTCCACCCGACCGTGCTGTTCCTCGGCCCGGACGCGGAGGGCCAGCAGCCCCTCGTCTCGGAGGCGGTCCGCGGCGAGGGCGCGCACCTCGTCGACGCGGACGGCGTGCGCTTCATGCAGGGGCAGCACGAACTCGCCGAACTGGCCCCCCGCGACATCGTCGCCAAGGGCATCATGCGGCGCATGCAGGAGCAGGGCGCGCGGCACATGTTCCTCGACGCCCGGCACTTCGGCGCCGCGATGTGGGAGCAGCGCTTCCCGACCATCCTCGCCGCCTGCCGCTCCCACGGGATCGACCCGGTGACCGAGCCGATCCCGGTCGCGCCCGCCGCGCACTACGCCTCCGGCGGCGTCCGGACCGACCTGCACGGCCGCACCACCGTCCCGGGCCTGTACGCGTGCGGCGAGGTCGCCTGCACCGGTGTGCACGGCGCGAACCGGCTGGCCTCCAACTCCCTGCTGGAGGGCCTGGTCTTCGCCGAGCGCATCGCCGACGACATCGCGGCCCGGGCGCTGACCGGCGGCGGCCCCGGCATACCGGTCCCCGCCACCGGCCCGCTGCAGCCCGCCGAGGCGCGGTACGAGATCCAGCGGATCATGACGGACGGCGCGGGCGTGCTGCGCTCGGCCGAGTCGCTGCGCACGGCCGCGCAGGCGCTCGAAGGCCTGTACGCCACCGCCCTGAACAACCTCGAGGCGCACGGCAAGACCGCCGAACCGGGGGTGGACACCTGGGAGGCCACGAACCTGCTGTGCGTGGCCCGGGTGCTGGTCGCCGCGGCGCAGCGGCGCGTGGAGACCCGCGGCTGCCACTGGCGCGAGGACCATCCGGACCGGGACGATGCCGCCTGGCGCCGGCATCTCGTCGTCCGGCTGTCGGCGACCGAGAAGCGGGCGCTGGTCGTCACCCCCACCGACTCCGCGGACTTCCCGTCCGTGCACGTACCCCTCAGCACCCAGAGCCTGGAGCAGTGACCGTGAGCACCCCCGACGAACTTCCCCTGATCGACCAGAACGACGGCGGCTGCGGCGACGACTGCGCCTGCGGCGACGGCGAGGAGACCGGCCTGGACCCGGCCCTGGCCCAGCTGCTGGCGGACGCGGGGCTGGACCCCGTCGAGGTCGAGGACATCGCCCACATGGCGCTCTCCGAGGACCTGGACGGCGGGGTGGACGTCACCACCGTCGCCACGGTCGCCGAGGACGCCGAGGCCGTCGCCGACTTCGTCGCCCGCGAGGACGGCGTGGTGGCCGGCCTGCGCATCGCCGAGGCCGTGTTCTCCGTGGTCTGCACGGAGGCCTTCGAGGTGGAGCGGCACGCGGAGGACGGCGACGCCGTCAAGGCCGGGCAGGTGCTGCTCTCCGTACGCTCGCGCACCCGCGACCTGCTGACGGCGGAGCGCAGCGCGCTGAACATCCTGTGCCGCCTGTCGGGCATCGCGACCGCCACCCGCCGCTGGGCGGACGTGCTGGAGGGCACCAAGGCGAAGGTCCGCGACACCCGCAAGACCACGCCGGGGCTGCGCGCACTGGAGAAGTACGCGGTGCGCTGCGGCGGCGGCGTCAACCACCGCATGTCGCTGTCGGACGCGGCGCTGGTGAAGGACAACCACGTGGTGGCGGCCGGCGGCGTCGCGCAGGCCTTCAAGGCCGTACGGGACGCCTTCCCGGATGTGCCGGTGGAGATCGAGGTCGACACCCTGGAGCAGATCGGCGAGGTCCTGGAGGCCGGAGCCGACCTGATCCTGCTGGACAACTTCACCGTCGCGCAGACCGCCGAGGCCGTGGCCCTGGTGGCCGGCCGCGCGGTGCTGGAGTCCTCGGGCCGCCTGACCCTGGACACCGCGCGGGCGTACGCGGAGACCGGCGTGGACTACCTGGCGGTCGGCGGGCTGACCCACTCCTCGCCGATCCTGGACATCGGCCTCGATCTGCGCGAGGCGGTGTAACCGATGCTCCTCACCATCGACGTAGGCAACACCCACACGGTCCTGGGCCTGTTCGACGGTGACGAGATCGTCGAGCACTGGCGCATCTCGACCGACCCGCGCCGCACGGCCGACGAGATGGCCGTGCTGATGCAGGGCCTGATGGGCATGCACCCGATGCTCGGCAGCGAGCTGGGCGACGGGATCCACGGCATCGCGATCTGCTCGACGGTGCCGTCGGTCCTGCACGAGCTGCGCGAGGTCACCCGGCGCTACTACGGCGACGTCCCGGCGGTGCTCGTGGAGCCGGGGATCAAGACCGGCGTGCCGATCCTCATGGACAACCCGAAGGAGGTCGGCGCGGACCGCATCATCAACGCGGTCGCGGCGGTCGAGCTCTACGGGGGCCCTGCGATCGTGGTCGACTTCGGTACGGCGACCACCTTCGACGCGGTGTCCGTGAAGGGCGAGTACGTGGGCGGGGTGATCTCCCCGGGCATCGAGATCTCGATGGAGGCCCTCGGCGTACGGGGCGCCCAGCTGCGGAAGATCGAGCTGGCCCGCCCGCGCAACGTGATCGGCAAGTCCACGGTCGAGGCGATGCAGTCGGGCGTGGTGTACGGCTTCGCGGGCCAGGTCGACGGGGTCGTGGGCCGGATGGCCAAGGAACTGGCCGGCCCGAACGGCGACCCGGACGACGTCCGCGTCATCGCCACCGGCGGCCTGGCTCCGATGGTCCTCGGCGAATCCTCGGTGATCGACGACCACGAGCCCTGGCTGACCCTGATCGGCCTGCGCCTGGTGTACGAACGCAACGCCCCCAACTTCGAATAGCGCGAGCACCCAGCCCCGCCCCGGCCCCCCGGCCGGGGCAACCCACCGCCGGGGCACATCCACCCCCGCCGGGGCACATCCACCCCCGCCGGGGCACATCCACCCCCGCCGGGGCACATCCAGCCCCGCCGGGGGCACATCCAGCCCCGCCGGCGTTTGAGGCGCGGGGTCCGGGGCAGCGCCCCGATCTTCCAGCCCCGCCGGCGTTTGAGGCGCGGGGGCCCGGGGGCAGCGCCCCCGCAACGGCGCCGCACCGGAGTACGGGCCCGGGGCCCGGCCGGCGGCGACGGGCCCGGCCGGCCCGCCCCCGCCACCCCACGCGGGAGAATGGCCCGATGAGCGTCACCATCGACATCGCCGGGCTCCCCGCCGAGCGGATCAGCTTCACGCCCTCCCCGCTCGCCGAGCTCTGCATGGCCCTGCACGCGCTCTCCCAGACGGCCCACCACCCCCGGCTCGCCTCCTGGAGCGCCGACACCGCCGCCTCGCTCGACCCGTGCCTCGCGGACCGGCTGCTGGAGGCCGAGTTCCTGTGGCGCAGCTCCTTCTCCGACATCTTCATGCCGTTCGCCGGCGTCCGCGGCGGGACCGGCCTGCCCAGCGCCACCCTGGCCGAGGAGCTCGACGTACTCGACCGGATGGACGACGAGCGCTTCGTGACGGCCGCCCTCGAGCACTGCTGGCTCGCCACGTACAACGACGGCGGCGGGCCCTCCCCGCTCACGAACCCGGCGAGCCGCGCCAAGGCGCTGGAGACGGCCGCCGCCCGCGGCCCCCGCCAGCTGGGCTTCTCCATCCGGCTGCTGGACGACACCGCGGCCGTACGGGTGTGGATGCGGCGGCTGGTCGAGGACTGCGACGAGGCCTTCTTCGCCGAGACCTGGAAGCGCGTCGAGCCCGCGCAGAGCGCCGACGCACGGCACAAGACCGAGCTGCTGCGCCGCAAAGGGCTGCCGGCCGCGCTCAAGGAGGTCTCGTCGGCGCTCGGCGTCGACGAGGGCCGCACCACCATCACCGCCGACAAGATGGTGGACGGGTCGACGACCGCCACCGACCCCCGGACGGGCGCCGGCCTGGTCTTCATACCGACCCACTTCGGCTGGCCGCATCTGCTGGTGCTGCACGCACCGGGCTGGCGTCCGGTGGTCCACTACCCGCTCGGCACCCCCGAACTGGACTCCGCGCCCGGGTCGGTGGAGCTGCTCCGGCGGCGCATGGAGGCCCTGGCGCATCCCGTACGGATGATGCTGTGCCGGAGCCTGGCCCGGGCCCCGTACACGACCGGCGAACTGGCGAACGTGTACGGGATCACCGCGCCGGAGGTGTCACGGCATCTGGCCGTCCTGAAAAAGGCCGGTCTGATCCATACGCGGCGCCAAGGCCGCTATGTCCAGCATCAGTTGGATCTGTCCGCGGTCGCACGCATAGGCTCGGACTTCATCGAGGGCATCCTGCGCTAGGCCAAGTCGCCGATATCCGGATTTCGCGAACCGGAATCAGTTGAAAGTCTGGTCACGGCGGCTCGTTGCTGCTTAACGTGCGTCCACCGTTTGGCCCTGCTCGCACTTTTGCCGTGGAAGGACCTTGCATGCCCTCACGCCGTATAGCCGCTGCCACCGCCGCCCTGGCGGCCGCGGCCCTTGTCTCACCGCTGGTGCTCGCCGGCCCGGCCGGCGCCACGAGCCCGCAGAGCGACGCCGCCCGCGGTGACGCGCTGGCCAGGAAGCTGGTCAAGGAAGCGACCGGCAAGGGCGCGTACAACCACCTGAAGGTCCTGCAGTCGATCGCGGACTACAACGACGGCACCCGCGTGGCCGGTTCGAAGGGCCACGTCCAGTCGGCGAAGTACGTCGAGGCCGTGATGAAGGCGGCCGGCTACCAGGTCACGAAGAACGAGTTCGACTTCGTGTACGTCGAGACCATCGCCGAGAAGCTGACGGTGAACGGTGCGAACGGGCGCGACGTCCCGATCCACCTGATGACGTACACCAAGAGCGGCCCGGAGGACGGCGTCACGGCGCAGCTCGCGGTCGCGCCGGTGGACGCGGACGGCACCAACGGCTGCGAACCGGGCGACTTCGCCGCGGGCGCCTTCACGGGCAAGATCGCCCTGATCAAGCGCGGCGGCTGCACCTTCGCGGTGAAGCAGGCCAACGCGGCCGAGGCCGGCGCGGTCGGCGCGATCCTCTACAACAACACCGAGGGCGCCCTGAACGGCACCCTGGGCGACGCCAACGCGGGCAAGGTGCCCACCGGCGGGGTCACCCAGGCGGAGGGCGAGAAGCTCGCCGCCGAGGCCGCGGCCGGCCCGGTCGAGGTCACCCTCGACATCCGCGAGTTCCGCGAGAACCGCAAGACGTACAACGTGGTCGCGGAGACCCGCGGCGGCGACGCGAACAACACCGTGTTCCTCGGCGCGCACCTCGACTCGGTCGCGGCGGGCCCGGGCATCAACGACAACGGCTCCGGCTCGGCCGGTATCCTCCAGGTCGCGCAGCGCCTCGCGAGCAGCCAGACGAAGATCAAAAACAAGGTCAAGTTCGCCTGGTGGTCGGCGGAGGAGTACGGCCTGCTCGGCTCCGAGGCCTATGTCGCGGGGCTGACGGAGGAGCAGAAGAAGCAGATCAAGCTGTACCTGAACTTCGACATGATCGGCTCTCCGAACGCCGCCTACTTCGTCTACGACGGCGACGACTCGGACGGTGTGGGCTCGGGCCCCGGACCGGAGGGCTCCGCCCAGATCGAGAAGGGGATCACCGACTTCCTCGACTCCAAGAAGATCCCGCACGCGGGCACGGACTTCTCCGGCCGTTCGGACTACGGCCCGTTCATCGAGGTCGGCATCCCGTCCGGCGGTACGTTCACCGGCGCCGAGGGCATCAAGACGCCGGCGGAGGCCGCGAAGTTCGGCGGTCAGGCGGGCGTGGCCTACGACGTGAACTACCACGGCAAGGGTGACGACATCACGAACATCGACCAGAAGGCGCTCGACATCAACGTCGACGTCATCGCGGACGCGGTCGGCCACTACGCCCACGACCTGGCCCCGCTCTCGAAGCCGGTCGTCTCCGTCCCGACCCCGGGCGGCAGCGGCGGCGGCGGTGGCCTGCACCCGGGCCACGACGAGGTCACGCAGTAGGCACGAACCCAGAGGGGGGGGGGGGGGGGGCGCCCGCGGCCCCCCCCCCCCCCCCCCCCCCCCCCCCCGGCCCGGGGGGGGGGGGGGGGCGGGGCCCCCCCCGGCGCGGCGGGGC
>NZ_JBEZLV010000044.1:0-43776 GCF_040652335.1 Streptomyces sp. NPDC048270 | reverse complement strand
GTGTTCCACCTGGCTGCCGTGCTCGACGACGGTCTGCTGGTCTCGCAGGACGCGGAGCGTCTGGCCCGGGTCTGGCAGCCCAAGGCCGAAGCCGCCGTTCACCTGCACGAGCTGACGCAGGGTCTGGACCTGGCGGCGTTCGTGCTGTTCTCCTCCGCCGCCGGCGTGCTCGGCGGCGCGGGTCAGAGCAACTACGCGGCCGCGAACACCTTCCTGGACGCCCTCGCCGCCCACCGCCGGGCCAACGGACTCCCCGCGACGAGCCTGTCCTGGGGCCTGTGGCAGCAGGCCGGACAGGGCCTCACCGCCACCCTCGGCCAGGCCGAACTCGGCCGCATGCGCCGCATGGGCATCGGGGCGCTCACCGAGCAGCAGGGCCTCGCGGCCCTCGACACCGCCCTCGGCTCCGCGCACCCGCACCTCGTCCCGGTCAAGCTCGACCTGGTCACCCTGCAACGACGCCCCGACGAACTGCCCGCCCTGCTGCGGGCCCTCGTCCGCGCGCCGAAGAAGCGCGTCGGCAGCGCGGCGAGCGCCCCCTCGGGCCTGCGCGACCAGCTGGCCGCGCAGCCCGAGGCCGAGCGGCTCACCTCGCTGATCCGGCTGGTGCAGCGCGAGGCCGCCGTGGTCCTCGGCATCGCGACCGCCGACGGTATCGGTGCGCAGCAGGTCCTCAAGGAGCTCGGCATCGACTCCCTGATGGCGGTCGAGCTGCGCCGCCGCCTGTCGTCCGAGACCGGGGTCACGCTGCCCTCCACCCTCGCCTTCGACTACCCGACGCCCACCGCCATCGCCGGCCTGCTCCTCGACAAGCTGGACCTGACCACCGGCAAGCCCAAGGCGAAGGCCAACGCGCTCCGCCACACCGCGACCGCCCCGGCGGCCGACGACCCGATCGCGGTCGTGTCGATGGCCTGCCGCCTCCCCGGCGGCATCGACACCCCCGAGGCCTACTGGAACCTGCTCGTCTCGGGCGGCGACGCGATCGGCGAACTGCCCTCGCGCTGGGACAGCCTCGGCGTCTACGACCCCGACCCGGAGGCCGTCGGCAAGAGCTACGCCCACGAGGGCGGCTTCATCGAGGCCGCCGCCGACTTCGACGCCGCCTTCTTCGGCATCTCGCAGCGCGAGGCCCTGTCCATGGACCCGCAGCAGCGCCTCGTCCTGGAGACCGCCTGGGAGGCCCTGGAGCGGGCCGGCATCCGTCCCGGCTCGCTCAGCGAGAGCCGCACCGGCGTCTACCTCGGCGCCATGAGCTCCGACTACGGCGAGCAGGGCCGCGAGCTCGACGCCTTCGACGGGTACGTGAGCACGGGCAACGCCTCCAGCGTGGTCTCCGGCCGCGTCTCGTACGCGCTGGGCCTCCAGGGCCCGGCCGTCACCGTCGACACGGCCTGCTCCTCCTCCCTCGTCTCCCTCCACCTCGCCGCGAGCGCCCTGCGCCAGGGCGAGTGCGAACTCGCCCTCGTGGGCGGCGTCACCGTCATGAGCACGCCCCGGCTGTTCGTGGAGTTCTCCCGCCTCAAGGGCATGGCCCCCGACGGCCGCTGCAAGTCCTTCTCCGCCCTGGCGGACGGCGCGGGCTGGTCCGACGGCGTCGGCATCCTCGTCCTCAAGCGGCTGTCGGCCGCCGAGCGCGACGGCGACCGCGTCCTGGCCGTGATCCGCGGCTCCGCCGTCAACCAGGACGGCCGCAGCCAGGGCCTCACCGCCCCGAACGGCCCGGCTCAGCAGCGCGTCATCCTCGACGCCCTGGAAGCGGCCCGGCTGACCCCCGCCGACATCGACGCCGTCGAGGCGCACGGCACCGGCACCCCGCTCGGCGACCCGATCGAAGCCGGTGCGCTGGCCGAGGTCTTCGGCCCGGACCGGGACGAGGACCGGCCCGTCTACCTGGGCTCCTCCAAGTCCAACATCGGGCACGCGCAGGCCGCCGCCGGTGTCGCGGGCGTCATGAAGATGATCCTCGCCCTCCAGCACGAGACCCTGCCCAAGACCCTCTACGTCGACGAGCCCAGCCCGCACATCGCCTGGGACGGCAGCGGCCTGGAACTCCTCCGGGACGCCCGCCCCTGGGCCCGGGAAGCCGCGCGCACCCGCCGCGCGGGCGTCTCCTCCTTCGGCCTGAGCGGTACGAACGCCCACGTCGTCCTCGAAGAGCCCCCGGCCGCCGCTCCGGCCCCGGCCCCGGCCCCGTCCGCCGCGGCGCCCGGCGCGACCGGCCCGGCCACAGCGACCACAGCGACCACAGCGATCGGAGCAATCGGAGCGACCACAGCGACCGGAGCGACCGAAGCGACCGAAGCGACGGAACCGTCCATAGCGACCCAAGCGACCCAAGCGACCGAGCCGACCCAGACGCGCCAGTCGCCTCAGTCGCCCGAGCCGACCCAGTCGCCCGAGCCGACCCAGACACCCCAGTCGCCCCAGTCGCCCGAGGCGGCCCAGGCCGCCCAGTCGCCCGAGCCGGCCCAGGCGCTCCCCTCGCCCCAGCCGCCCCTTCCCCTGGTCCTCTCCGGCCGCGACGAGGCCGCCCTGCGCAGCCAGGCCGCCCGCTGGGCCGACTGGCTCGAGGGCCGGCCCGAGGTCCCGGTGGCCGAGCTCGCGTACACGGCGGCCCGCCACCGCACGCACTTCGAGCACCGCGCCGCCCTCACCGTGACCGGCACCGGCGAAGCGGTCACCGCGCTGCGCGCCCTCGCCGACGGCCGCACCCCCGCGGGCGCCGCCGAAGGCACCGCCGCCGACGGCCCCCTCGCCGTACTGTTCACCGGCCAGGGCAGCCAGCGCCCCGGCATGGGCCGTGCCCTGCACGCCGCCCTGCCGGTGTTCCGGCAGGCCTTCGACGCGGTCTGCGCCGCGCTCGACCCGCACCTGGACCAGCCGCTGGCCGCGCTCGTCCTCGGCGGCTCCGCACTCGTCCACGAGACCGAGTACGCCCAGCCCGCCCTGTTCGCCGTCGAGACCGCGCTCTTCCGCCAGTGGGAGGCCTGGGGCGTGCGCCCCGCCGCGGTCGCCGGCCACTCCATCGGCGAACTCGCCGCCGCCCACGTCGCCGGAGTCCTCACCCTGGACGACGCGGCCCGCCTGGTCGCCGCCCGCGGCCGCCTGATGCAGGCCTGCGAGCGCGGCGGAGCCATGGCCTCAGTGGAGGCCTCGGAGGCCGAGGTCATCGAGGCCCTCGACACCCTCGAAGTGCGGGCGGGCGCCGCCCAGCGCATCTCGATCGCCGGCATCAACGGGCCCGCGCAGACCGTCGTCAGCGGCGACGAGGCCGCCGTGGCCGACGTCACCGGCTGGTTCACCGAACACGGCCGCCGCACCCGCCGCCTGACGGTCTCGCACGCCTTCCACTCCCCGCACATGGACGCCATGCTCGACGCCTACCGGGAGGTGGCCGAGGGCATCGTCTTCGCGGCCCCGCGGATCCCGGTCGTCTCCACGGTCACCGGCACCCGGATGGGCCCGGACCTGGCGCCGGGCGAAGGCCTGCGCTCCGCCGCCTACTGGGTACGGCAGGTCCGCGACGCCGTGCGCTTCCTCGACGCCGTAGGGACCCTCGAGGCCGACGGCATCGGCCGCCACCTCGAATGCGGCCCCGCCGCCGTCCTGGCCGCCATGGGCGCCAACTGCGTCGCCGAACCCGCCGTGTTCACCGCCTCCCAGCGCGCCCCCAAGGACCCCGACCAGGCCCCGGACGAGGTCCGCGCCCTCATCGAGGCCCTCGGCGCGCTGCACGTCAGCGGCCAGGAACCCGACTGGGAGCAGGTGTTCACCGACCGGCCCGCCCCGGCCCGCGCGGCCGAACTGGCCGCCGGCCTGCCCACGTACGCCTTCCAGCGCGAGCGCTTCTGGCTCGAGCCGGCCCGCGGCAGCGCCCGCGGCGCCCGCGACACCGGTCTCGTACCGGCCGGGCACCCCTGGCTCGCCGCCGTCCTGACGCTCGCCGACGGCGAGGGCCAGCTGCTCTCCGGCCGGCTCTCGCTCGCCGACCACCCCTGGCTGGCCGACCACGCCGTCTTCGGCAGCGTCCTCGTGCCCGGCACCGGCCTGCTCGACCTCGCACTGGCCGCCGCCCGGGCCGTCGGCTCCGAGCGGGTCGCCGAACTCACCCTCGCCCAGCCGCTCGTCCTCGCCACCGGCGAACCGTTGCGGCTCCAGGTCAAGGTCGGCGCCCCGGATCCCGAAGGACGGCGGAAGATCGCCGTCCACAGCCAGCCGGAGGCCTCCGCCGACCCGGCCGCCTGGACCCTGCACGCCTCCGGCGAACTCGCCGACGACCCCGCCGCCGAAACCCCCGAGGGGCTCGCCGAACTGGCCCACTGGCCCGTCCCGGGAGCCGAGCCGATCGCACTCGACGGCTTCTACGAGCAGCTCGGCGGCGAGGGCCTCGCCTACGGCCCCGCCTTCCGCGGCCTGACCGCCCTCGCCCGCCAGGGCGACGTCGCCTACGGCCACGTCACCCTGCCCGAGCCGCTGCGCCAGGGCGTCGACGGCCACGGAGTGCACCCCGCGCTCCTGGACGCGGCCCTGCACGTCCTGGCCGGCGTCACCCCCGGATCCGAGCAGCCCGAGGGCACCGTGCTGCTCCCCTTCGCCTGGACCGACGTCACCCTGTACGCCACGGACAGCACCGAACTGCGCGTCCGCATCGCCCTGGACCCGCGGGAGCCCGCGGGCGACGCGCGGTCCGCGGCCGCCGGCATCGGCGCGAGCGTCCTGGTCACCGACGCCACCGGCGAGCCCGTCCTGTCGGGCGCGCTCCAGATCCGGCAGGCCTCCGCCGAGCAGCTGAAGGTCACCCGCTCCGAGGGCGACCACCTCTACCGCGTCGACTTCCAGCCGGTGGCCGAGCCCGCCCAGGCCGCCCCGCAGCCCGCGACCACCCTGGTGATCGGCGGCACCGGAGCCCTCGCCGAGACCCTCGGCGCCACCTGGTCGGCGGGCCCCGAGCCGCTGCTCGCCGACGGGCCCGCCCCCGAGCGCATCGTCATCGACGCGACCACCACCGGTCCGGCCGACGCCGCCGAGCCGGCCACCCTGGCCGCGCTGGACCTCGTACAGCACCTGCTCACCGAGAAGACCGCGGAATCCGAGCTGGTGTGGATCACCCGCGACGCCGTCGCGGCCCGCCCCGAGGACACCGTGTCCGACCTCGCCCACGCCCCGCTGTGGGGCCTGGTGCGGGCCGTCCGCGGCGAGGTCCCCGACCGCACCCTGCGCCTGGTCGACCTCGATACCGCCACCCCCGACCGGGAGGTCCTCGCCGCCGCCCTCGCGACCGGCGACGAGCCCGAACTGGCCCTGCGCGGCGGCGCCCTGTTCGCCCCGCGGCTCGTGCGCACCACCCGCGCCGCGGCCGCCCACGGCGGCGAGGCCCTCACCCCGCCCGCCGGCGACGGACCCTGGCACCTGGACATCCGCGAGAAGGGCAGCATCGACAGCCTCGAACTCGTCGCCGTCCCGCCGGCCGGCCCGCTCGGCCCCCACGAGGTACGCGTCGCCGTCCGCGCCGCGGGCATGAACTTCCGCGACGTCCTCAACGCGCTCGGCATGGTCGCCACGCCCAAGCTGGGCCTGGAGTTCGCCGGCACCGTCCTCGAGACCGGATCCGCCGTCACCCACCTGCGGCCGGGCGACCGGGCCATGGGCCTCGCGCTCGGCGCCTTCGGCACCGAGGTCCGCGGCGACGGCCGCCTGATGGCCGAGCTGCCCGACACCCTCACCTTCGAGGAGGGCGCGACGATCCCGCTCGCCTTCCTCACCGCGTACTACGCCCTCACCGACCTCGGAGCGCTGCGCCCCGGCGAGAAGCTCCTCGTCCACGCCGCCGCCGGCGGCGTCGGCATGGCCGCCGTGCAGCTCGCCCACCACCTGGGCGCCGAGGTCTACGGAACGGCCAGCCACCCCAAGTGGGACGCGCTGCGCGCCCTCGGACTGCCCGACGAGCGCATCGCCTCCTCCCGCGACACCGCCTTCGAGCAGCGGTGGCTGACCGCCACCGGCGGCGCCGGCTTCGACGCCGTGCTGAACTCCCTCGCCGGGGAGTTCACCGACGCCTCGCTGCGGCTGCTGCCGCACGGCGGCCGCTTCCTGGAGATGGGCAAGACCGACATCCGCGAAGCCGCCGCCGTCGCCGCCGCCCACCCGGGCGTCGCCTACAGCGCCTTCGACCTGATGTCGCTGGAGCCCGAGCACCTGCACCGCATGCTCACCGAGCTGTCCGCCCTGCTCGCCGACCGGGTGATCATTCCGCTGCCCTACCTCGCCTACGACGTACGGGAGGCCCCCGCGGCCTTCCGCCACATGGCGCAGGGCCGCCACACCGGCAAGCTGGTCCTGACCACCGGCCGGACCCTCGACCCGGAAGGCGTGGTCCTGCTCACCGGCGGCACCGGCGAGCTCGGCCGCGACCTGGCCGCGCACCTGGTCGCCGAACACGGAGTCCGCCACCTCGTCCTGACCTCCCGCCAGGGCATGGCCGCCCCCGGCGCGCAGGACCTGGTGGCCGAACTCGAAGCCGCCGGCGCGGCCGGCGTGCGCATCCTGGCCTGCGACGTCTCGGACCGCGACGCGGTGGCCGGCCTGCTCGCCGAGGCCGGCGGCGAGCGCCCGCTGACGGGCGTGGTGCACCTCGCGGCCGTGATCGACGACGGCGTCGTGCACAACCAGACGCCCGAGCGGTTCGCCCGCGTCCTCGCCCCCAAGCTGGCGGGAGCCCGGCACCTGCACGAGCTCACCCGCGAGCTCGACCTGGCCGCCTTCGTCCTGTTCTCCTCGGTCGCCGGCACCCTCGGCTCGCCGGGCCAGTCCAACTACGGCGCCGCGAACGCCTTCCTGGACGCCCTCGCCGCCCACCGGCACAAGCTCGGCCTGCCCGCCACCAGCCTCGCCTGGGGCCTGTGGGCGCAGGGCGGCGCCGGAATGACCGCGCAGCTCGGCGAGGCGGAACTCGCCCGGATGCGCCGCCAGGGCGCCCAGGCCCTCACCGCCGCCGAGGGCCTCGCCCTCTTCGACGCGGCCCTGGCCCGCCCCGAACCGCACCTGGTGCCGCTCAAGCTCGACACGGCCCGCCTCGCCTCCGACGACTCCGGGGCGCGCCCGCCGGCCCTGCTGCGGGCCCTGGTCCGTACGCAGCCCAGGAAGGCCAAGGAGGCCGCCGAGCGCGGTTCGGCCTTCCGGGACCGGCTGGCCGCGCTGCCCGGCGAGGAACGCGAGGCGGAACTGCGCAAGTTCGTCCAGCAGGAGGTGACCGCGGTCCTCGGCCTGTCCGGCAGCGTCCCGCTCGACAAGCCCATGCGGGAGTTCGGCTGGGACTCCCTGATGGCCGTCGAGCTCAAGAACCGCCTCGCCCGCCACACGCAGGTGGCCGTGCCCAACACGCTCGCCTTCGACTACCCCACGCCGCGCGCCATCGCCGGATACCTGCACGGCAAGCTCTCCTTCGACGGCGCCGGCGGCGCACCGCAGACCGCGGCCGCCTCCGACACCCCGCCGCAGGACCCGGCCCAGGCCGCCCAGTGGGCGGTGGCCCGGATCGGCGCCGAACGGCTGCGCCAGAGCGGCCTGCTGGACCGGCTGCTGGAACTGGCCGCACCCGCCACCGCCACGGCCGAGGCCCCGGCCGACGCCTTGCAGACCGCCCAGGAACTGACCGACGACGAGATGGACGCGGCCCTGGACGCCGTCCTCGGCGGCATCTGACCCCCGAGGGCCGGCCTCCCCCCGGGCCGGCCCCCGGGTCCCCCCACCCCCGCTCGCCGGGATTGATTGCAGGAGGTATGTATGACTGACAAGTCGTTCGACGGTGGCGTTGCAGAAGATGCCAAGGAGAAGTTCCGCGCTGCTCTGGAGCGCAAGTCCAACGCATCGCGCGCCCGCACGGCTCACGAAGAGGGCCGGATGAAGGTGAAGAACATGAGCGGTTCGTCCGGCCAGAAGCGGTACTTCCGCAGGAAGACCGGCTGATCCGGTCCTGCTCACCCCCCCCAGGGGCCGCCGCGGTCCATTCCACTGGATGGACCGCGGCGGCCCTTGTGGTTTGCCCGCGATATCCACTGGAATTCTGCTTGGTGCGCCTCTACTGGAGCCGGAATCCCGGTGCGCCGTGGTCCGTGCGCCGTACGCCGTGCGACGGCGCCGGGCGCAAAGGGAAAAGGCTGCCGCGGGCCTCCTGGGGGGAGGTCCGCGGCAGCCTCGGCAGCGCGGCGGGAAAGCAGGGTGTCACCCGGTCTTGCGCCGGAAGTACCGCTTCTGCCCGGCCGGGCCGGTCATGCCGGGTCGGGCACGAGACCGTCGGCGGTGAGGTCCGTCCGCTCGGTCTTCCCGGCGGGCCCGGCCTCCGCGTCCGCCGGCTTGCTGCGGGGCAGCAGCGGGGCGAGGGCCGCGGTCAGCAGGAACGCGGCGACGTTGTACCAGAGGGTGACGGAGACGGCGGAGCTGAAGTCGGCGGCTCGCGCCGCGGCCGTCCCCGCGAGGTCCGGGTCCACGAGCCCGAAGAGGACGGCCCCGACGACCGCGATGCCGATCGCGGCACCGAACTGGGTGGCGGCGTTGACCACGCCGGACCCGGCGCCCGCGTCCTTGGGGGGCAGGTCACCGAGCACGGCCGTGGCGAGGATGGGCGTGCTCAACCCCATGCCCAGTCCCATGAGGAAGGCCGTGCCGGCCACGTACTGCCACGTCAGTCCGGCGCCCTGGGTGTGCACGACGCCGATCGCGGCCAGGGAGCTCAGCGCCATGATGAGGGCGCCCGCCGCCACGAACAGGCGTCCCCGGGTGGCCCCGAAGCGCCAGCCGAGCTGGAACGTGGCGACGATGCCCAGCGGCCACGCCGCGATGGCGAGTGCCGTGTCGCCCACCGACCAGCCCAGACCGAACTGGAGGTGGTAGGTGAGCACGAAGGAGAACGAGCTGATGCCGGTGAACGCGAGCAGGGTCACGACCAGGCCGGCGGAGAAGGAGCGGTGGCGGAACAGGGCGGGGGACACCAGAGCGGAGCCGTTCTTCGCCTGCCTCCTGCGCTCGTGGACCACGAACGCGAGGAACAGCGGCACCGAGGCGGCCAACAGCACGAACATCCAGGCGGGCCAGCCCTGTTCGCGGCCCTGGACGAGCGGGAACATCAGGCCCAGGGAGGCCGCGGTCAGCAGGACCACGCCGGGCATGTCGAGCTGCGGGCGCTCGTCGGCGCGGAAGGAGGGCAGCGACCGGGCTCCGAGGATCAGCGCGAGAATCCCGATCGGGACGTTGACGAAGAACACCGTCCGCCAGCCGAGGCCCATCAGGTCGAGGTCGGTGAGCAGACCGCCCAGCAGCGGTCCCCCGATGCTGCCGAGGCTGAGCAGACCGCCCACCAGACCGGCGGCCAGGGCCCACTCCTTGCGGTCGAACGTCCTGACGATGACGGCCATGACCTGGGGAAGCATGAGGGCGGCCATGAACCCCTGCATGAAGCGGCCGGCGACCAGCATGCCCGGGGAGACGGCCAGACCGCACAGGGCGGACGCCACGGTGAACAGGGCGACACCGGTCATGAAGACCCGTTTGGCCCCGAAGATGTCACCGAGGCGCCCTCCGGTGATCAGGAACATGGCGAAGGCGAGGGCATAGCCGGCCATGGTCCACTGAGCGGAGGCGAAGCCGATCTCCATGTCCCGCTGGATGCTGGGCAGGGCGACGGTGACGATGTTGGCGTCGAGGCCGTCGAGGAATGAGGCGGTGCCGAGTACGCCCAGGGCGACCCATCGCGCGCGTCCGGACTGTGCTGTGTCTGTCACGTGATCAGCTCCTGGGAGAAGGGTGGGGGGTGGGGCCGTCCCGCCGGACCTGCCGCGCGGAGCTGCCGCCGTGCCGCCGCCCGAGGGCGGCGGCAAGTCGGGTTCACACCTCGAAGACGGCGCTCGCCCAGCTCATGCCGCGTCCGACGGCGGCCAGGGCGACGTGGTCGCCCTGCCGGAGGGCGTTGTCCTCGACGTCCCGGGCCAGGGCGAACAGCGGGTCGGCGGCACCGAGGTGCCCGTAGTCCTCGGCGAGCGGCAGGTTGGTGCGCTCCGCGGGGAAGTCCAGGGCCGCGACGAGCCCTGCCATCGCCGGCTGGTTGTCGAAGGGCAGGTTGAGCCGGGCCAGGTCGGTGAAATCGACATCGGCCCGCTTGCAGGCGCGTTCCACGACGAGCCGGTACTGGTTGCGGGAGTGGGTGCCGAAGGCGGAGATCTTCTCGTGGTCGTCGCCGAAGTACTCCTTCACCTCTGCGATGCCCCGTACTCTCGGTGCGCCGCCCGCCGCGCCGGGCGTCCCGAAGGGGGCCGCCGCGCCTCCCGCGTCGAGGCGGAAGAAGTCGGCGTAGGTGCCGTCCGTGGTGATGTCGCTCGCGCGCCAGCGCAGCCGGTCGTGACCGCGGCGGGCGACCGCCGCGACCGCACCGTCCGAGAAGCAGCCCGCCCCCGTCTCCAGCCGGTTCCAGTAGGGCTCGGCGACGCGGCTGGCCGCGACCACCACGGCCGTCCGGTACTCGGGATGGGTGGCGAACTTCCCGGCGACCAGGTCGAACGCGGCGACGCCCGACGAGCACGCCTGGGTCAGCAGGACCGCCTCCGCGCCGTCGGCGCCGAGCCGGTGCAGGAGGCTCGCCGCCGCGTCCCAGTACAGGTACTCGGTGATGTCGGTGACCGCGAGGACCAGCAGGTCGATGTCGCCGGCGTCCGTGCCGGCGGCGTCCAGCGCCTTCCGTACGGCCCGGTACGACAGGTCCGTCAGACCCACCCCTTCGGGACACCGGTGCATGTAGCGGCTCGCGTAGGTGCGGACCCGCTCGATGTCCTCGGTGTACTCGGCGGCGACGTCCAGCACCGGTACCTCGTCGCCGAGTTCGTAGCCGAGCGCCATCAGGCCGAAGCTCATGTGTTCTCCTTGTCTGGGGCCCCTCCGGGCCGTGCCGCTACCAGGTGACCGGCAGCCGGTGCACGCCGTAGATGGCCATGTCGGTGCACAGGGGTATCTCCTCGGCCGGAACAGCCATCCGCAGGCGCGGGAACCGGCGCAGCAGGCCGGCGTACGCGATCCGCAGCTCGACCCGTGCGAGATGGTGTCCGAGGCACTGGTGCACGCCGTGCCCGAACGACAGCTGGCCGCCCGGCTTCCGCCCGGGGTCGAACTGCTCCGGGTCGCCGTCGAAGCGCCGCGGATCGCGGTTCGCGGCCGACAGGGAGAGCACGAGGCACTCACCGGCCGAGATCCGGACGCCGCCCAGGTCGACGTCGGTCAGCGCGGTCCGCATCAGCCCCGCCCGGAAGAGCGGGAGGTACCGCAGCAGTTCCTCGACGGCGCCGTCGAGGAGGTCCGGGTCGGCCCTCAGCCGGTCCCACTGGTCCGGATGGCTCAGCAGGGTGTAGACGCCGAGTCCGAGCATGCTCGCCGTGGTCTCGTGGCCGGCGATCAGCACCACCAGCGCCACGGTCGCGATCTCCTGGTCGGAGAGCTCGTTCCCTTCGATCAGGCCGCTGATCAGGTCCGCCCCTGGCGCCGCGCGTCTGCGCGGCACGAGCCCGCCGAGGTAGGCGAGCATGCCGGCGTACGCGCCGTGGGTCTCCTCCTGCGTGGAGTCCAGCCGGAAGAAGGTGGCCACGTCGTGACGGAACATGTCCTGCTCGGCGTACGGCACGCCGAGGATCTCGCAGATCAGCAGCGTCGGGATCGGGACGGCGAACTCGGCGACGAGGTCGGCTCCGCGCCCCGCCGCCTCCAGCGCGTCCAGCCGCTGCTCGACGATCTCCTCGATCCGGGGCGCCAGTTCCCTGATCCGTCGCGCCGTGAAGTGCTTGGTGAGGAGCTTGCGGTAGCGGGTGTGCTCCGGTGGGTCCATACCGATGAACTGGCCGGGCTCCGCGGGTGTGATCCGCTCCGTGCCGAACGGGTGGTCGAAGGCGGCGTGGTGGTGCAGTTCCTGCCGTGCGCTGAACCTCTGGTCGGCGAGGACGGACCGCACCAGGGAGTGGCTGGTGACCAGCCAGCCCCTGTGCCCGTCCGGGAACAGCATCGGGGTGACGGGGTCCCGCTCCCGGAACACCCCCAGTGCGAGGGGCGGGTCGAGAGGTGAGGGCCGCTCCGTGGGCAGCTTGACGGGCTGGCACAGGGTGTTGCGCACGTGCTACTCCATCTCTCTGGCATCTCGGAGGCCCCTCCAGCTTCGCGGCGAGCCCTGGACACGCGCTCGAGCCGGCCTTGAGCGGCGCCGCCGGGTCGGCGTCTTCGCCCCCGTCGCCCTCCCCGGCCCGCTCCTGCCCGCCTCGAAGACCCCTCAGGCCGCGCCGGAGGCGCCGTCCGCCGAGCCCGCCGGGCAGGCCGAGCCGCCCGCCGCGAAGGACCGTCTGCTCCTTGACTCCGCCTGGCCGGCAAATGGCGAATTCCATTGCCTGGGATTGGTAATGCGGGGTCGTCATTCCAGTGGTTCTGTGCCAGACTTTTTCTGTCGATTGATTGCAGGAGGTACGTATGACTGACAAGTCGTTCGACGCTGGCGTTGCAGAAGATGCCAAGGACAAGTTCCGCGCTGCACTGGAGCGCAAGTCCAACGCATCGCGCGCCCGCACGGCTCATGAAGAGGGCCGTATGAAGGTGAAGAACATGAGCGGTTCATCCGGTCAGAAGCGGTATTTCCGCAGGAAGACCGGCTGACTCCGCCGGGCTCACCCCCAGGGGCCGCCGCGGTCCATTCCACTGGAATGGACCGCGGCGGCCTTTTTGGTGCGCCTGTAGATGCGTCCGCAATATCCACTGGAATTCTGCTTGAGTATGGCTCGCATTTCGCTTGGATTTCGCTGGTGAATGGTGGCCGGAACGACCAGTTCCGGCCATGATCGAAGTCGTCTGTGAGTCATTCCGTACGCATTCCCGTGCGGAACCCGAGCCCGGCTGTAGCGCCCGCAACGATCCTGGAGTGTCCGGCACCAGGCGCTTTGGTGCCACCGTGTCGAAAGGGGCTCCCCATGAGCATCGTCGAGGAACGTCCGCTGCTGACCGCCCCGGCGGTGCGCGGCACCCCTGCCGGGCAGCGCCCCGCGGCCGCGGGCGCGGCGGACGCACGCCGTACGGACGGCGCGGCTCGTCCGGGCGGCGCGGACCGCAGCGCGGCCGCGGCCCGAGTCGAGCCCGCGGCCCGAGTCGAGGCCGCGGCCCGAGTCGAGGCCGCGGACCGCACCGAGGCCGCGGACCGGACGGACCGCGCGAACGCCCCCGCGGGCGCCGCTCCTTCCGTGGCGGCCGCCGGGGAGGACGACTCGCTGGCCCTCGCCATGGCCTCGATCCGCATCGCCCGCGGCAACCCCACCGCCGAGGAGATCGCGGCCCTCGCCGTGCTCCTCGCGGCCCGCCTGCGGGGGCGCCGCGACGCCCGGCAGTCCGCACCCTCCGCCGCGCGGACCCGCACCCTCCCGTCCCCGCCCTGCCCGCCGTTCCGCGCCCCGGGCGCCTGGGCCTCGTAGCGGCCCCGGCTGTCGACGTAGCGTTCACTGGCAGGCCAATGCAACGAACAGGCATCTGACGTTGCGTTGAAAGCATAGATGATTGCAACGATAAGAGGCTGTTGACCTGCACTAATGCTCTCCAAACGCAACGAATATGTTGCCACGTTCAGAAAGGCTACGTAGCGTTTCTCTCGTAAGAAACAAACACGCAGTCAGGAGAGCATCATGCAGAAGTTCGACACCCCCGCCCCCGTCTCCGCCGTCCTCGACATCCCCGCGGGCCGCATCCGCCTCATCGCGGCCGACCGGGCCGACACCACCGTCGAGATCCTGCCGGCGGACGCCTCCAAGGGCCGCGACGTGAAGGCCGCGGAGCAGACCGAGGTCGCCTACGCCGACGGCGTCCTGCGGATCACCACCCCGGCGAAGAACCAGCTCCTGGGCGCCTCCGGAGCCGTCGAGGTGACCGTCCGGCTGCCCGCCGGCTCCCGCGTCGAGGCGAAGGCCGCCGGCGCCGAACTCCGGGGCGTCGGACGGCTCGGCGACGTCACCTTCGAGAGCGCCGAGGGCGCGGTCAAGCTCGACGAGACCGCGAGCGCCCGCCTCACCCTCCTCGCCGGCGACGTCTCGGTCGGCCGCCTGGGCGGCCCCGCCGAGATCAGCACCGCACACGGCGACATCCGGATCGACGAGGCCGTGCGCGGCACGGTCGTCCTGCGCACCCAGGCCGGCGACGTGTCGGTCGGCGCCGCCCGCGGAGTCAGCGCCTCCCTCGACGCCGGCACCTCCCTCGGCCGCATCAGCAACGCGCTCAAGAACACCGACGGCGCCGCCGACCTGGCCATCCACGCCACCACCGCCCACGGCGACATCACCGCCCGCAGCCTCTGAGGGCCCGGCCGACACCGAGGAAGGGGAACGGGAATGACCACCACCGAGGACTACCAGGCCGCCGAGCAGCTCCTGCGCCGGTCCGCCCGCCCCGGCGAGCTCGTCACGGGCGACAAGGTCAGGCCGCAGTGGACCGACGGAGGCGCCCGTTTCCGGTACGCGGTGGGCAACGGCTCCGGCAGCCGGTTCGTACGGGTCGACCCGGCGGCGGGCACCCGCGAGCCCGCCTTCGACCACACCCGGCTCGCCGCCGCGCTGGCCGCCGCCTCCGGACAGCGGGTCGACCCCGGCGCCCTGCCGTTCACCGCCGTCGAACTGGTCGGCGACGCCGTCGAGTTCGCGGCGTTCGGCGGGTACTGGCGCTGCCGCCTGGACGGCTACGCCTGCGAGCCGGCCGAGTTCACCCCGCCGGGCAACCCCCTGGAGGTGCCCTCACCCGACGGGAAGACCGCCGTCTCCCGCCGGGGGCACGACCTGTGGGCGCGCTCGCCGGCCGACGGCCGCGCGTGGGCGCTGACCACCGACGGCGCCCCCGGCCACCAGTACGGCACCGGCCCGGACTGCACGGCCAACGCCACCCTGCTCCGCAAGATCGGCCTGCCCCACCTGCCGCCCGCGGTCGCCTGGTCGCCCGACTCGACGAAGGTGCTGGCGCACCGGACCGACGAGCGCGACGTCCGCCTGACCCACCTCGTGGAGGCCCGGCCCGCCGACGGCGGCGCCCCCCGCCTGCACACCCAGCGCTACGCCTACGCCGGGGACGCGCACATGCCGCTGGCCGAGCTGGTCGTACTGGACGTGGCCGCCGGCACGGTGGTCCGCGCCCAGGCCGAGCCGCTGCTCATGCCCCAACTGTCGCCGATCACGGCCAAGTGGGCGTGGTGGGCCCCGGACGGCTCGGCGGTCTACTACCTCGGCCGGCCCCGGGACCTGCGCACGCTCACCCTGTACCGGCTCGACCCGGCCACCGGCGAGGTCACCGCGGTGCTCGGCGAGACCGCGGCCACCCGCGTCGAGCCCCACCAGTCGATGTACGAGGAGCCGCTCGTACGGGTGCTGGCCGACGAAGTGCTGTGGTACTCGCAGCGCGACGGCTGGGGCCACCTGTACCGGTACGACCTGCACACCGGCGCGCTGCTCGGGCAGGTCACCTCCGGGCCGTGGGCGGTGCACCGGATCCTGCGCGTCGACGAGGCGCGGCGGGTGGTGTACTTCACCGCCTCCGGGCTGGTCGACGAGGACCCCTACCGGCGCACGGTGTGCCGGACCGCCCTGGACGGCTCCGGCTTCACCCGGCTCACGGACGACGAGCTGGACCACGTCGTCACCCTGCCGCCCGGCGGCGACTACTTCATCGACTCCGCGTCCACCGTCGACACCCCGCCCGTGACCCGCGTCCGCGACTGGGACGGGCGGGTGCTCGTCGAACTGGAACGCGCCGACATCGGCAGGCTCACCGCCATCGGCTGGACCCCGCCGGAACGCTTCCGCGTCAAGGCCGCCGACGGCGTGACGGACCTCTACGGAGTGCTGTACCGGCCGCGCGGATTCGACCCCGCCCAGCACTACCCGGTCGTCGACAGCCTCTACCCCGGCCCCCAGGTCAACCGCGTCGCCCCCGGCTTCGACCCCGGCGGCATGGGCCTCGACGCCGAACCCCTCGCAGCCCTGGGCTTCGTGGTGGTGGCGCTGGACGGGCGGGGCACCCCCGGGCGGAGCAAGTCCTTCCACGACGCCTCCTACGGGCGCCTGGCCGACGCGGGCTGCCTGGCCGACCACGTCGCGGCGCTGCGGCAGCTGGCCGGCACCCGGCCGTGGATGGACCTGGACCGGGTGGGCGCGTTCGGCCACTCCGGCGGCGGGTTCGCCGCCGCCCGGGCCATGCTGGACTTCCCCGACGTGTACAAGGCGGGGGTCGCCCTCTCCGGCTCGCACGACGCCCGCTTCTTCAACCTCGGCTTCGTGGAGGCCTACGACGGCGCGGACAACCCGGAGGCCTGGGCCCGCACCTCCAACGCGGACCTCGCGGACCGGCTGGCGGGCAGACTGCTGCTCGTCCACGGCGAGATGGACGACCAGGTGCACCCGCAGCACACGCTGCGGCTGGCCGACCGGCTCATCGCCGCGGGCAAGGACGTCGAACTGCTCATCGTGCCCGGCGCCGAGCACACCTTCATCGACTGCCTGGCCTACGTCCGCGGGCGCTGCTGGGACTTCCTGGTGCGCGAGCTGACGGGCACCCCGCCCCCCGGCCACCGCCCCGCCCCCATCGCCATCGGCCCCGAACTGCTCGCCGAGATGTTCGCCTGAGCACGCGCCCCGCACCCGCGAACGCGCACGCCGCGGGGCCCGGCCTCCCGGCCGGGCCCCGCGGCGCATGGGGCGGGGAGCCGTCAGGCCCCCGCCCCGGAGTCCGCACCCGGCCGGATCAGCAGCGCGGCCAGCAGCGCGACACCCGCGCACACCGCGCCCGCCGTGAAGCCCAGGGACATCCCCGACCGCGAGGCCACCGCCACCAGCATCGCCAGGCCCAGCGAACCGCCCAGCGTCTGCACGGCGTTGAGCATGCTGGAGGCCGCGCCGGCGTCCCCGCGCCGCAGCCCGGACGTCGCCAGCACCGTCGGCGGGATCACACAGCACGCCATGCCCGCACCCAGCAGGAGCAGCGGCGGCAGGATCCCGCCCGCGTACGAGGAGCCCGGCCCGAGCTGCGACAGCCACAGGTTGCCGGTGAGCAGCAGGGCGGCGCCGCCCGCCATCAGATAGCGCGGCCCGAGCTGCCGCTCCAGCCGTACGGCCGCCCACGCCATCACCGCCATCGTCGCCGCGAGCGGCGTGAGCGCGACCGCGGCGCCCAGCGGGCCGTAGCCCGCCTCCTGCTGGAAGTACCGGTTCAGGAAGAAGTACGCACCCATGATCGAACCCGGCACGGCCAGCGTCCCCACGTACGCGAGGACCCGGTTGCGGGACCGGAACAGGTGAAGCGAGACGATCGGATGCGCCGCCCGCCGCTCGACCCCCGCGAACACCGAGAAGAGCACCGCGGCGCCCGCCACGCACACCAGCGCCCGCACATCGCCCAGGCCCTGCTCGGCCGCCCGCGCCAGCCCGTAGACCAGCGCGGCCGCGCCCACCGCCGACAGCAGCGCGCCCGCCACGTCGAACCGGCCCGGGTTGCGGCGCGTCTCCGTGATCGCCACCGGCCCGAGCACCAGGATCAGCACGCCGAGCGGCACGTTCAGCAGCAGTTCCCAGCGCCAGGAACTCAGGCTGGACAGCGTCCCGGCCAGCAGCAGGCCGCCGGCCGTACTGACCGCCCCGGCCGCGGTGCACACGGCGATCGCGCGCTTGCGCGGCGCCCCCTCCTCGAACATGCTCAGCACCAGGGCGAGTCCGCTCGGCGCGGCCAGCGCCGCCCCGATGCCCTGCACCACCCGGATCACGGTGAGCAGTTCGACACTCGACGCGAGCCCGCGCACGGCGGCCGCCGCCGTGAACAGGGCCACGCCGGTGAGGAACACCCGCCGCCGCCCGAGGATGTCGCCGGCCCTGCCGCCGAGCAGCAGCAGACCGCCGAAGGCGAGCAGGTAGGCGTTCAGCACCCACGATGAACCGACGTCCGACAGCCCGAGATCGGCGCGCATGCCGGGCAGGGCGATGTTCACGATGGCGTCGTCGAGCTGGATCATCGCGTTGCACGAGGCGATGACGACGAGGGCGAGCGCCGGCCGCGGCCGGCGGGTCTTGGGCGCGGGCGGTGCCGCCACGCGCGGTTCGAGCACGGGCGCGGACATGGCCAGCCTCCTGAGCACGGCAAACAGATTCCCGACACTCTCCCGCCGCTCCCTGGAGATCCCGCTGAGCGGGGCCGGAGGCCTCCCGTCCGCCGCGCGCCCCGAAAACGCGTGGGCAGCCGGAGGGGCCGTGAGTACGTTGCGCGTATGGATCACAAGGACGGCCCCCCACCCACCGACCCCACACCCACCGACCCCACACCCACCGACCCCACACCCACCGACCCCCCCAGCCCCCGACCCCCCAGCCCCCGGCCCCCCGCGCACCGGCCATCCGCGCACCGACCCGCACGGGCTCGACCGCCGGGCCCTCGCCGCCGCGGCCGTCACGGTCGTGCTCTGGGCCTCCGCGTTCGTCTCCATCCGCGCGGCCGCCCCGCACTACGCCCCCGGAGCGCTCGCGCTGGGACGCCTGCTCACGGCCTCCCTCGCCCTCGCGGCCGTCCTGGCCGTCAAGCGGGTCCCGCTCCCGCCGCGGCAGGCCTGGCCCGGCATCCTCACCTCCGGAGTGCTCTGGTTCGGGCTCTACATGGTGGCGCTGAACTGGGGCGAGCAGGGCGTGGACGCCGGCACCGCGGCCATGGTCGTGAACATCGGCCCCCTCGTGATCGCGCTGCTCAGCGGATGGCTGCTGAAGGAGGGCTTCCCGCCGATGCTGCTCGCCGGCATGGCCGTCTCCTTCGCCGGAGCCGTCGTGGTGGGCCTGTCCACCTCCGACGGCACCTCCGCCTCCCTCGGCGGGGTCCTGCTCTGCCTGCTCGCCGCGCTCGCCTACGGCGCCGGGGTCGTCGCGCAGAAGCCGGCCCTGACGTACGCGACTCCGCTCCAGGTGACCACGTACGGCTGCTTCGTCGGCACGGCCGTCACCCTCCCCTTCGCCTGGCAGCTGCTGACCGAGCTTCCCCGGGCGCCGCTGACCGCCACCCTCAACATGGTCTACCTGGGCCTCTTCCCGACCGCGCTGGCCTTCACCACCTGGACGTACGCCCTCTCCAGGACCACCGCGGGAAAGATGGGCGCGACCACCTACGCGGTCCCCGCCCTCGTCATCCTCATCGCCTGGCCGGCCCTGGACGAGGTACCGGCCCCGCTGACCCTCCTCGGCGGCGCGGTCTGCCTCGCCGGAGTGGCCATCTCCCGCAGACGCCCCGCTCCGCGGCGCCCCGCCGCCGGACCGGGTGGTTCCGGACAGGTTTTCGATCCGGGCGGGCGCCGCTGAGAGGGGCGGGGGCCCCGGTTCCCCCTGGTGTCGCAGGGGCGGCGGGTGGCCGGTATTCGACCGGATGTTCCAGGTTTGCGGCTCTCTGACGGCCCGGCGGTATCTCCGTACGCTACGGTAACTTCGCTGTCCGTTACTACCCGGACACCCCTTGCATCCCTCTGTCAACCACCGCCCCGGCACTCCCATGCCCCGGGCGGCCCGCCACGGAGAGCGACACGCATGAGCACCACCGCAGCGACCGCCCCGACCGCGTACAGCCGAATAGAGGCGCTGGGCGTCTGCCTGCCGGCAGCGGTCCAGACCACCTCCCGACTCGCCGCCCAGGTGCCGGGGTTGGGGGAGGTGGACATCGAGAGGATCACCGGCATCGCCGAGCGACGCGTGTACGACCCCGAACCGGCGGCCGGCAAGACTCGTTGGGGCTGGCCCTGGCCGCCGCCACGCTTCACCGCCCGTCTCGAACGCGTCGTACGGAACCTGACGCTCGCCCAGCTCTGCGCCCACCTGACCGACGCCGCCCGCGAGGAGGCCGCCGCATGATCTTCGTAGGAGAGGGAGCCCTGCTCCGCCGCGCCGTCACCCACGCGGCCACCCACGGCCACCCGGTCGACATGGTCTGCTCCGCCGACGCACTGGACGCCGCGGCCGCCCGCGCGCCCCACCTCGCGGCGGCGGACGTCAACGCCCACGCCGCCACGCTGGCCCGGGCCTGCACCGACGGCATCGTCTGGTCCCTCAACAACCGGCAGATCTTCCGCGAGCCCCTGCTCCGGGCCGAGGGACTGCGCATCGTCAACATCCACAACGGCCTGCTGCCCCGGCACCGCGGCCTGCCCTCCGTGGCCGTCCTGTTCGCCCTGCTGCACGGCGACCCGGAGTACGGGGCAACCGCCCACGAGGTGGACGCCGGCATCGACACCGGCCCGGTCCTGGCCGAACTCCGCTTCCCCATAGGGCCCGATGACCGCTACCACCAGGTGATGCTCCGGGGCATCCGCGCCTGCCGCACCCTGTTCGAGCAGATCCTCCCGTCCGTGGCCGCCGGTACCGCCCACCCGGCCCACCCGGCCCACCCCACCCACCCCACCCACCCCACCCACCCCCCGGAGCCCTCCGGGTACTACGGCCTGCGCGCCCTGGACTGCCTCCCCGCCTACCGCGACCACCCGGCCTACGCACGCGCCACCGACCTCGGCCCCTTCGCCCCCCACGCCCCCGAGGTCAACCGCGCGGTGCTCCGACTGTCCCCACCCACCCCCAACAGCCCCCGGCCCTGAAGCCCCACCGAAAGTCGACTGGCCAAGGCCCTTCGGCGGCGGGCTCAATGGGGGGATGTCCGTCCTCTCGCGCACCGCACGCGCGGCAGCCCTGTCCGCTGCCCTCGTCGCAGCCGTGTCCGCCGCCGCACCCCAGCCCGCCCCCGCCACCACCCCCGCAACAGCACCCAAGCCATCCGGGCCATCCGAGCCGCCCAAGCCATCCGGGCCATCCGGGCCGCCCAAGCCGCCCAAGGAGTTCGTCGCACTCGGCGACGTCGACCCCACCATCCGCCAGGAGATCCGCTACCACACCCCGAACAACTTCGTCGGCGAGCCGATCAACGGCTACCTCCAGCCGACCTGCGTCCTCACCCGACCGGCGGCCCGCGCCCTGCACCGCGCCCAGCGCACCCTGCTGCGCCAGGGCTACACCCTCAAGGTCTACGACTGCTACCGGCCGCAGCGCGCCGTCGACCACTTCGTCACCTGGGCCAAGGACCTCGACGACCAGGCCATGAAGGGCGAGTTCTACCCGCGGGTCGACAAGAACCGGCTGTTCGAAGACGGCTACATCGCCGAGCGCTCCGGCCACAGCCGGGGCAGCACCGTCGACCTGACCCTGGTGAAGCTCCCCGCCCGCCCCGCCCCGCCCCACGACCCGGACCGCCCGCTCACCCCCTGCTACGCCCCGCAGGCGGACCGCGCCCCGGACGACTCCGTGGACATGGGCACCGGCTACGACTGCTTCGACACCCTCTCCCACACCCTCGACCCCCGTATCCAGGGCGAACAGAAGGCCAACCGCCTGCTCCTGAAGAGCACCCTCGAATCCGCGGGCTTCAAGAACCTGCCGGAGGAGTGGTGGCACTACACCCTGCGCGACGAACCCTTCCCGGCCACCTACTTCGACTTCCCGGTGTCGAAACCCAACCCCCGCCCGCGCGGTTGAACCCGCGCGCCTGAACCCGCGCGGTTGAACCCGCGCGCCTGAAGGGGTTCAGGCCGCCAGGAAGAGCCGCCGTGCCGCCCCGACCGTCCGCGGGTCCGGGGGCCCGTACTCCGACAAGAATCCGCGGCCACTTCTGGCGAAGATCACCATCACCGGGCCGAGCCGCGCTCCCCGAGGATGTGAGCAGCCCCGATGAGATCCGGCGCTGCGTGGACCCGCTCACCGCCGCGACGACCACGATCCCCCACCCGAAGGACCCACGAGTGAGCCTCCGCCAGATCAAGCCCGGCAACCGCGGCTACCTGTACGTCAACAGCCATCCGGCCGGCTGCACGGCAGTGGTCGACCAGATGTGGCAGCAGACACCGGATCCGGCCCGGGCCGGGGAGGGGCCCGGGCCCGTCGCCCTCGTCATCGGATCCAGCGCCGGCTACGGACTGGCAGCCACCCTGGTCGGCCTGCGCACCCACCGGATGCGCGGGCTCGGCATCGCCTTCGAGGCACCCGAGACCGAGCGCCGCACCGCCGGCGCAGGCTGGTACCGCACCGCGCGGACCGCCGAACTCGCCGCCGAGGCCGGCGCCGACTTCGCCTTCCTCAACGGCGACGCCTTCTCCGACGGCATCAAGGACGAGGCCGCCGACCTGCTCGCCGCCCGCTTCGGCACGATCGACCTGCTCGTCTACAGCATCGCGGCCCCGCGCCGCACCGACCCGCTGACCGGCGCGGTCCACCACTCCGTCATCAAGCCGCTCGGCACCGACTACCGCGCCAAAACCCTCGTCTTCGACGACAACGCCCCGCAGATCGGCGAGTTGCACCTGCCGGCCGCGGACGAGGCCGAGCGCGAGGCGACCGTGCAGGTCATGGGCGGCGCCGACTGGCAGCTGTGGATCGACGCCCTGCAGTCCAGGGACCTGCTCGCCGACGGCTTCCGGACCGTGGCCCTCTCGTACGTCGGATCCGAGATCACCGCCCCCGTCTACCGGGCCGGAACCATCGGCGCCGCCAAGCAGCACCTGGAAGACACCGCCCGCGCCCTCGACACCCGGCTGGGGGACACGGGCCACGCCCACACCGTCGTCGCCGGCGCGGCCGTCACCCAGGCCTCCACCGCCATCCCGAGCATCGCCCTCTACACCAGCATCCTCCACCGCGTCACCGGAGACAGCTGGCAGACCCCCGTCGACCAGGCGGCGACCCTGTGGAACCAGCTCACCGGTGACACCGCACCCGACGTGGACGACCAGGGCCGCATCCGCCTGGACGACTGGGAGATGAACCCCGAGGTGCAGGCGGCAGTGCGCACCGCGTGGGACCGGGCCGACACCGACACCATCGCCGCCGCCGCGGACACCGACTGGTTCCGCGAGCAGGTCGGCCGCCTCTACGGCTGGCACGTCCCCGGCGTCGACTACGAGACCCCCGCCGAAACCACCGTCCCGTGGCCCGCCCGTGCCGGCCTGGAGGTGACGACACACTCATCATGACAGGTCAGAGGCCGTTTTCGTAGGACCAACGGCACAGCCCGACGGCCTTGTTCGGCCTTCTCCCCGGCGCCCAGAATCTCCGCCATGAGCCACTCGGAGAAGATCGATCAGGACGACATCCTGCGGGCGCGGACCCTGCTCCTCGCAGGCACCCACCCCACGCCGCGCGACCAGGTCGACGCGTACCGGGTGCTCGCCCGGGTCAGCCCCGCCGCGTACCTGCCGCTCCTGGCCAGGGCGCTGCGAGGCCTGTGCTACGACGTCACCACCGGCAGGAAGCACGCGGACTGCGTCGCCCTGTCCGAGGAGGCGGTGGCCGCGGCGCGGGCCATCGACCCGGCCGAACCCTCCCGTGCGGAGGTGCTGTACGACGCACTCGACACCTGCCAGGGAGAGCTGTACGAGCACGGCCGCCACGCCGAAGGGCTCGCCCTGCGCGCCGAGATGCTCGCCATCGGCCGCGCGCAGGCCGCCGTGTCCGGAAACCCCGCGGTCCCGGGACTGCGCGAGTGGGCCGCGGGCCTGTCCGAAGCGGGCCGGTACGCGGAGGCGGCCGACGCCCTGACCGAGTGGGTCGCGGCGGTCCTGCCCCGCGGGCCCCGATCCGGCGAGCTCGCCTGGTCCCTGCTGGAGTGGGCGGCCGCCCTCGACGACGCCGGCCGGTCCGAAGAAGCACTCGCCGCGTTCGAGGAGCTCGTCGGCATGCAAGCGGCCGAGGCCGCGGACGACCGCAGCCCGATGGCCTGTCACCTCTACTCCCTCATCCGGTACGCCCAGATGCTCGACGCCCGCGGCCGCGGCCGGCAGGCGGACGCCGTACGACAGGAGGCACTCGCCCTGCTCACGGAGCTGGCCGCCACCGGTGAGCGCACGTCGTGGAGCGGATACCAGGCGCAGTACTGGGCGGTGCTGCTCTCCTTCGCCGGCGCTGAAGCCGACCGGCCCGCGCCCGAGGGACCGCGCACGCCCACGGGGGCGGCGCCCCTGCCGTGGTCACGCGACGGCAGAAGGCGCTACACCGCCGACCGCACGGCCCTGCGGGAGGAGGTGGCAGCCCTCACCCCGCGAGCCGCCGAGGATCCGGACCGACACCTGGCAGAACTGGTCCGGCTGCACCGGGGCCTCACCGTCCGCTCCGCCGTCCACTGGCAGCAACGCACCCACCTGTTCGCGGAGCGGGCCCGGCCCCTGTTCGACGCCGCCGTGGACCTGGCCCGCCGGCTGGCCCGGCACGATCCGGCCGCCGGCGCCCCCGCACTGGCCCGGGCCCTGACCGACCGATCGACGTTCCACACCGCCGCCCAGGCCTTCGGCCCCGCCCTCGCCGACTTCCGCGAAGCCCTGAGCCACCACTCCGGCGCCACGGCGTCCTGAACCCCGGGCCGACCGGATCAGGCGTGCCTCACGGCTTCCAGTACCACGACTACGAGACCTCCTCACCGAGCACGCCTTGCCGCCCGGGCGGACACGCCGAGACGGGCCGGGCCGCGGCGCCCCCGCACGGCCCGGTGCGCGGGGTGACGCTCAAGTCCCCGCCCCCGACCCGCCGTCGAGCGCGAGGTCGAGGCCCGCTCGGCCGCCACGGCGACCTCACCGGGGCGACGCCCAGCTCAGCAGCAGCCGGCCCTGCCCGTGGGCGACGGCGAACAGCAGCGGCTGGGACCGGGGCCCGTCGTCGATCGGGACACCGGCGCCGGCGGGGGTGCCGAGCCAGTCGGCGCGGATCGCCTCGCCCTCGGCCCCCCACGCATGCGCCCGCCCCCCCGCGTCCCCGACCCCGACCACTGGACCTGCCACGCACCCCAGGCACCACCGGGCTTTCGCACCGGAGGGTGCGCGGGGTCGGCCGATCGTGCCCTGTCGGCCGGCGCCCCACTCCGGCAGGGTGGGAGGCGTGTCGAGGAAGTGACCAGCGGGACGGAACACGGCACGCCGAACGAGTAAACGAGCAGGGGAGAGGCGCTCATGGGGGAACTGGACGGCAGGACCGCACTGGTGACGGGCGGCTCGCGCGGGATCGGCCGCGCGGTCGCCCTGCGGCTCGCCGCCGAGGGCGCGCTGGTCGCGGTCCACTACGGCGCCAACGCAGCGGCCGCCGCGCAGACCGTGGCGACGATCGCCGAGGCCGGCGGCGAGGCGTTCGCCGTACAGGCCCGTTTCGGCCAGAGCGGCGCGGTGGACCGCCTGTTCAAGGAGCTCGTCGCCGCACTGGCGGACCATGGCGCGGACGGCCTGGACATCCTGGTCAACAACGCGGGCATCCACTCGGTCAGTCCGATCGGGCAGCTCACCGAGGAGGAGTTCGAGCGGCTGCTGGCGGTCAACGTGAGCACGCCGGTCTTCGTCGTCCAGCGCGCGCTGCCCCTGCTGCGCGACGGCGGACGGATCATCAACATGGGCTCGGCGTCCACCCGGATCGCGGAACCCGCCCAGATCGGCTACACCGTCACCAAGGCGGCACTGGCGGCTCTCGGCCCGTCCCTCGCCAACCAGCTGGGCCGGCGCGGGATCACCGTGAACACGGTCGAACCCGGAGTGGTTCTGACCGACATGATCGCCGACTACGCCGCGGTCCCCGAGGCGGTGGCCGCCCTCGCGTCGATCACCGCGCTCGGGCGGATCGGCGAACCGGAGGACGTGGCCGACGTGGTGGGCTTCCTGGCGGGCCCACAGGGCCGCTGGGTCACCGGCCAGACCATCGACGTCTCCGGCGGCACCTACCTCGGCCCGATCCCGCCCGGCTGACCAGCGCGGACGCGCGAGCCCCAGGGCCGGCGCCGGCCCTCTGCGGCCCCGGGGGTATTAACCAAACGGGTCGACCCGTAAGCTAACAGCCATGAGTTCCTCCCCGCCCCCCAGAGGGCGTCCCAGGGATCCCCGCTCGCACGAGGCGATCGTCAGCGCGGCCACCGAGCTGGTCACCGAGGTCGGCTACGCCGCGACCTCCATCGGGGCGGTGGCCGCCCGCGCCGGTGTCGGCAAGGACACGGTCTACCGGCGGTGGCGCGGCAAGCCGGAGCTGGTCTTCGAGGCCGTGTTCACCACCACCGACCACACCCCGACCCCGGACACCGGAACCCTGGCCGGGGACCTGACCGCCCTGCTGCGGGACCTGATCGCCGAGTTCCACGCGCCCGCCGCCGCGGCGGCGCTCCCGGGCCTGCTCGCCGACTTCGCCGCCGACCCGGAGCTGAAGGCGCGCATCCGCACCGACTTCCTGGCCCCCTCCAAGCAGCGGCTGCTGATCGTCTTCGAGCGCGCCGCCGCACGCGGGGAGATCGCGGCCGACACACCCGTGGACCTGGTCCTGGACACCCTCGCGGGAGCCGTGTTCTTCCACGTGGGCCTGGTCGGGGAACAGCCCGACCGCCGGCTGGCCGACCGGCTGGCCGCTGTCATCGCCCAAGGAATCGAGATCCGATGAACGGCTGGCTCCTCGCCGCAGGCATCACCGCGGCCGGTGTGGCCGCCACGCACATCGCCGCAGGCCACCGCGACGTGGTGCGCCCGCTGCTGTCCTGCGGCCTCGCGGACGAACCCAGGCGCGTCCTGCACGCCGTCTGGCACATGGTGAGCGCCGACCTGGTGCTCTCCGCGGCCGCCCTGGTCTACCTCGCCCTGGCGCAGGACACGCCGGCCACCGCCCCGATGGCCTGGTTCGTCGCCGCGCACTTCCTCGCCTACACGGCCGCCTTCCTGACCGTCACCCTCTCGGCAGGCTGGCCGAAACCACTGCTCCGCCTGCCGCAGTGGATCCTGCTGCTACCGGTCGCGGCCCTGACGGCGGCCGGCGCCGCCTAGCCGAGCTCCACCCCGCCCAACCGCCCCAACTATCGCAACTATCATAGTCGGGGTAGGTTGGCGGGATGGAGCCGAAGACGTACACGACGATCGATCTGCGCAAGCAGATGGGGGAGATCCTCGACCGCACGAGGATCGCCGGCGAGCCGGCGGCGATCACCCGCAAGGGCAAGACCCTCGCCTACCTCGTACCGGCCGAATGGTTCGAGCAGTACATGGCCCAGCACCCCGACGCCTCCGCAGCCGGCCGGGACGCGGCCTGAACGGGCCCGCCCCCACACCAGGAGCCCCTTCGCCATGACAGCGCAGCCCATCCACTACGACGGCCCCGGCGGCGACCGGCCCCGCCGGGTACCGCCGATGCCCGAACGCACCCCCCAGGCCCTGCGGCTGGCCATCCAGGAGCACGCCCCGCACCTCCTGCCCGACTTCGAGGCCCACTGGCGGCGCGCCATCGGCGACACCTTCAACCTCACCCCGGTCCCGGCCTTCATGCGGCTGTGGTGGACGCAGTACGCCATCGCCCGCGACCCCGGCCTGGAAGCCCACCTGCTCGACCTCGAACAGCGCGCGGCGAAGTGCGAGGACCCGCAGGAGTCCGCGACGCTCCTGGCCGAGTACAGCCGGCTGCGCCACCAGGCGGCCTCCGCGGAGCCCGGCCGGTGAGCGATGAGCTCCCCCGGCCGCCCTGGCAGATGGACTGGACGGGCGAAGCCCGCCAGGAGTTCGAGCGCATGCCCCCGGACGGAAGGCAGCTGGTCCTGGCGGCGCGCGCCGAGCTGGTCACGGCCCCCGACCCGTACTACCGGGGCATAGACGCGGACGCCGCCCTGCCCCACTGGATCACCGTCCGGCCCCTCGCCTCCACCAGCCCGGGCGGGGCGCACATCGCGGACCTCGCCGGCGGCCGCGGCTGGCTCGTCTTCACCTTCGTCCGCCGCCACGCGGAACCTCAGATCACCGTCACCGACACCTTCTGGGCCTGAGGGGCC
Source organism: Streptomyces sp. NPDC048270 (assembly GCF_040652335.1). Lineage (NCBI taxonomy): Bacteria > Bacillati > Actinomycetota > Actinomycetes > Kitasatosporales > Streptomycetaceae > Streptomyces > Streptomyces sp. NPDC048270. The sequence continues at coordinate 15,915 of NZ_JBEZLV010000044.1, read as the reverse complement.
GGGCTCTCGGGGATCACAGCGTGCCCGTCCCACGTTGAACACCACAACGGTGCGCTCCGCGCAAGCACACCGCCGCCCATGGAACGAGGAGGATCCGATGAACGCCGCCGAGGAGCACCGCCAGGAGCTGGACGCGGTCAGCATCCTGAACGCGAAGAGGACGCTGCTCCAGCTGCTCGCCCGGGCCGGGGTCCCCGCCGACGACGCGGAGGGCCTGATCGCCCTGGTCCAGGCGGGCGCCCTCGCCGGCGCGTACGAGGAGGCCGGCGCGCTCGCCGACTGCGTACCGGGGGACAAGGGCGAGCCGTACGAGTCCGGCTGGCTGGACGGCGCCCGCGCCGTCACCGATCAGCTCGGCGAGAGCGCCGAACGGGCCCTGCGCCAGGCCGTCGACCCGGAAGGCCCGGCCGGTGCCCCGGACGCCCGGTCGCCGGTCGGGCGCATGGAGGTGGAACGGGCGAAGGTGGCCGTCACCCCCCTCCACCTCACCTTCACCGCCGACTCCGAGCTCGACCCCGAGGTCACCGAACAGGTACTGGTCGCCGTCCTCTCCACGATGACCCCCCGTCAGCGAGCCGGCTACGCAGGGCGCCTCACGCAGTTCACGGCAGCGCACCAGCCCCGCCTGGAACGGCTCTACACGCGGTACGGCCCCGGCAGCGCCACCGCCATCCACGGCCGCTACTCCCTCCTGCACTCCCCGACCAGCGTCGCCGTCCTGGAACGCCTCGCCACGACGGGCACCGCGCTCCGCGAGGAATGGGACGCCGCCGAACTACCGCCCGCCTGGCTGGACGGCCTGATGGCCGCCTGGGACGCAGCGGCCTGAGGATCCTTCCGCGGGCAGGGTCCCGCATCAGCGGCGGGCCGCTCGGGGCAGCGCGGGCAGCGCGGGCAGCGCGGGGCGGGCTCCGAGGCGGGCTCCGAGACGGCAGCGCATCTCCCCGGCGGCCTGGCGCACCTCCGCGGACCGGGTCTCGTCCTCGAGGGCCCCGAGAAGCATCACGACCGCTCTCGCCTCGTCCCCGGTGAGGAGCTTGAGGCGGGTGTCGGTGGCGGCGTCCAGGAGTACGCCGAGGAAGTCTTCTTCGTCCAAGTCCATGCAGCAACAACGCGACACCGCACCACCGGTCACCCGCGCGGGGCCCCACCTGGCCGTGCCCTGCCGGCTGCCGGCGGGCCGCCGCCGCACCGGGTCTCAGGCCGGGGACCCCGCCAGGTGGCGGGCCGGGCCGCTGCGGGCGTAGCGGCCCGGGCTGGTGCCGAGTATGCGCTTGAAGTGCCGGTTGAAATGGGACTGGTCGTAGAAGCCGGCCGAAGCCGCCACCAGGCGCGGGGCCATGCCCGCGAGGAGCAGTTTGCGGGCCAGGTCCACGCGGCGTGCGGTCAGGTACTGGTGCGGGCCCATGCCGAACTCCCTGCTGAACACCCGGACGAGGTGCGCGGGGTGGACGTGGAGCGCCGCCGAGGCGTCCTGGAGGCTGACGCCCTCGACGAACTTCCCGTCGAGGAGGTCGCGCAGCTGGTGTGCGATGCCGGCGTCGCGGGTCGGCGCGCGGTCCTCGAAGCGCCGCTCCAGGTGGTCGCGCAGACGTTCGGAGACCAGCGCCAGCCTGCTCTCCGCCTCGAGTTCGTCGCCCGTGTGCTCCAGCGTCTGGTGCAGCTGGTGGATGCGCCGGCGCAGGAGCAGGTCGTCCATGACGGGACTGTCCACGGCCAGGCCGATGAGGCTGTCGCCGAGCTGCGAGGAGTCGAGATATAAAACGCGCTTTCGGAAACCGGTGGGCGTGACCGAGCGTCCATTATGTGGGACGTGCGGGGGCAGCAGCGTGACCATTTGGTCCAGGGCACCGTGTTCGTGCCGGTCGAGATCGTATCTGACCATGCCGTCGTCGACGATCAGCAGCGTCCAGGAGTCATGCGTGTGCATGGGATAGACGTGGTCAGTGATGCGGGCGTGGTAGACCTCTTCGATTCCCGCCAGGGCGGGACGCCACGCACGGACCTGCGGATGATCAAGCATGCAAAGATCGTACAAGACTTGGCCTGGGTGGCCGCGGTTTGATTCATCCATGGACAACGTGAACGAACCCGTTCGTTTTGAGACAAAGATCGCCGTGGTCTTGCGTGACGATCTTCAGGTGTGGCAGCGCCTCAACATGACCGCCTTTCTCGTGAGTGGAATCGGACGGAAGGTTCCGGAAGTAATCGGTGAACCGTATTCGGACGCCGACGAGACCGAGTACCTGCCGATGTTCCGCCAGCCGGTCCTGGTCTTCGAGGCGAGCAAGGAGGCCCTGACCGCGTCCCACCAGCGCGCCGTGACCCGGGGCCTCCCCCTGTCGGTCTTCACCACCGACCTCTTCACCACCAACAACGACCGGGACAACCGGGCCGCCGTCGCGGCCGTCCACCGGGACCAGCTGGACCTCGTCGGCATGGCCGTGTACGGGCCGCGCAACGCGGTGGACAAGATCATCAAGGGCGCTCGCATGCACCCGTGACGTCTCCTTAGGGGCGTGGCATGGAAAAGGAAACGTCACTGCGGAACGAATCCGCACAGGCGTATATGTACCTGCTCGCGACCATGGCGCTCTTCGGCAGTGCTTTCGCCAGCTCCAAATCGGTGGTCGGCCATATGCCCCACCAAGTCGCCGCCGTTCTGAGATTCGGCGGCGGCGCGGTCATTCTCGTAATTCTGCTCGTTTTCATCGGGCGGAAAGCGGGGGGCCCGTCGCTTACGCGTTCGCAAATCCTCCGCGCGGCTGCCGTGGGCCTCATCGGGGTCTTCGCGTACAACCTGTTCTTCTTCTGGGGCCTTTCCCTGGCCCCGTCGATCGACGGAAGCATCATCGTTCCCGTTCTGAGCCCCGTCATCACGACGGGAATTCTTCTGGCCATGGGCCGGGAAAAGGCTTCGGGAGCACGGATCGGCGGACTCGCGCTGGGTGTCTCGGGCGCCGTCGTGTTCTTCATCGGTGCGGGGGGTACCGGTGTGGACGCGGGCGGATCCCGGCTGACCGGAGACCTCGTCTACCTTCTCGGCGCGCTTTCCTGGGCGGTGTACAGCATCGCCTCGAAGAAGGTCCTGGTCGGCATGGACCCGCTGCGGGCCACGACGTTCGGCACCCTCGCCGGCGCCTTCGCACTGCTCCTCTTCGCCGTTCCCACGCTGCCGGACGTGGAGTGGAGCGCACTGTCCTCGACGACCTGGCTCAACGTCGTGTACCTCGCCGTGGGGCCCACCGCCATGGCCTACCTCTTCTACTACCGGGGCCTGAGGGTCGTCAGCCCGTCGACCGCGACCGTCATCATGTTCTCCGTCCCGGTGTTCGGCGTGACCTGCGCCGTCGTCTTCCTCGGCGAGTCGTTCGGCGGACTCCAGCTGGCAGGCGCCGTCATCATGCTCGCCGGCGCCCTGCTGGCCGTGACGCAGGGCCGCTTCCGCCAGCGTGCGGCACGGGAACCCGAACCGGAACGGGAACGGGAACCGGAACGGGAAACCGAACCGGCCGTACCCGATTCCCCATTGCGAGCCGACGGCCGCGAATCCGTCGGCAGAGGCTGACCCGCCGAACACTCGGACACTCGGACACTCGAGAACTACTGGAGAACCACCACATCGCCTCCGGGGGGAAGGCGATGTACACGCTCCACCACCCGCTCAGGGCCCTCACCCCCGGCCCTGGGTGGGTGTCCGTTTTCCCCACCCCCACGTGCGCCCAGCGTCGCGTGCACGGAAACCATGCTCATCCGTTCGGAATGCAAGATCGGGGTCTCAACTTCATGTCTGAAGTCGAGTTTCGGGTACTGGGTCCGCTTCAGCTCACCGTGAGCGGGCGCCCGGTTCCTCTGAGAGGTATGAAACATCAGATCGTGCTCGGCTCGCTCCTGACCGCAGAGAGCCAGCGCACGTCCATCGGACGTCTCGTCGACTCCGTCTGGGGAATCGCGCCTCCGAACACCGCCGGCAAACAGATCCGCAACGCCGTCTCTGACCTGCGCAATATCCTGGCGCCCAGCGGAGCCGTCATCACGCCCGTCGCCGACGGCTACCGCCTCGACATCGGCGAGGCCAGGCTCGACCTCCACGAGTTCCGCCGGCACCTCGCGCGGGCGCGCACCCATCTCGGCCACGGGCGCAAGCCCGACGCCATCGTCGAGTTCCGTGCCGCACTGTCCTTATGGACCGGACCCATGCTCTCGGGCATCGAGAGCACCACCCTCCAGGCACAGATCGCCGGGGTGAACGAGGGCCGGCTCTCGGTCGCCGAGGAGTGCATCGACCTGGAACTCGCCCAGGACCGGCACAAGAGCCTCGTCAGCGAGCTCGCCGCCTGGGTCGCCGAGTACCCGCTGCGCGAGCGGATGGTCGCCCAGTACATACTCGCCCTGCACCGCTCCGGCGCCCGCGCGCGGGCCTTCACCGTGTACGAGCAGGCCAGGCGCAACCTGGCGGACTCCCTCGGCCTCAGCCCCGGCCCCGAACTGCTCGAAGTCCACCAGCTGATGCTCCGCGAGGACACCGACGCGGCGGCCCCCGCACCCGCCCCCTCCCTCCGGTTCACGCCCCCCGGCCCCGCCGCCTCCGCCCCCGCCCCGGAACCCGCGGGCCGCCACGCCGACACCGGCATGCCCCTGCCCGTGCCCGACAGCCTGCCCTTCGAGAGCGGGCACTTCGTCGGCCGGACCGCGGAGCTCGACTCCCTCCTGGCGGGCGGCACCGCCCCAGGCACACGCCGCGTACTGTCCGTTGACGGCATGGGAGGCGTGGGCAAGACCACCCTCGCGGTGTACGTCGCCCACAGAGTGGCGGACCGCTACCCGGACGGCCGGATCTTCCTCGACCTGTACGGACACAGCCGCGACGAGGACCCGCTCGGCCACCGGGCGGCGCTCACCCAGCTGCTGCTGCTCTCCGGCCTGCCGGAGGGCGAACTGCCCGACTCCGTCGAGGCCCTGGTCCAGATGTGGCGCGGCCGCACCGCCGACCGGCGCATGCTGGTCGTCCTGGACAACGCCTCCGGCGCCGAGCAGATCGGGCCGCTGCTCCCGGCCGGTGACGACTGCCTGACCCTGATCACCAGCCGGCGCCGCCTCACCATGACCGCGGTGTCCCCCACCCGGGTGGTCTCCCTGGACCCCATGCCCCGCGAGGAGGGGTACGCCCTGTTCTGCCGGCTGCTCGGCAAGCGGCACCCCGAGCCCGAGCCCGACGAGGTCACCGGCATCCTGGACCTCTGCGGCCATCTGCCGCTGGCCGTCGCCGCGGCCGCGGCCCGCCTGCGCCGACGGCCTTCCTGGCCGTTGTGGTACCTGGCCGAACGGCTCGCGGACCCCGCGTTGCGCCTCGCCGACCTGCAGACCGAGTACGGCGGCCTCATCGCCTGCTTCGACGCCTCGTACCGCCACCTGACCCTGGGACAACAGCGGTTGCTGAGGCTCCTCGGCACGGCGGAAGGAGAGCGCACGGATGTCGCGGCCACGTCCGTACGGGCAGGGCTGCCGCCCTTCGCCGCCGAGCAGATGCTCGAGAGCCTCGTCGACGAGCACCTCCTGTTCCAGCCGGAGCCGGGACAGTACCGCGTACACCCGCTGCTGAAGACCTACTGCGCCCAGCTGCCCGGCCAGGACGGCGACGACACGGGCGAGCCGCGGCCGGAACACGGCAGCACCCCGACCCCCGAGCGCCTGGCCGCCTGAAGCCCGGCGCCCCTCCACCCCTTCCCGCTCACCGCATCCTCACCCGGAGCTCTGCCATGACCGGAAACATCCTCGCGGACTTCTTCCTCACGTTCGCCCTCGTCCTGGGAGCCGCCAAGGTCTTCGCGGCGCTGGCCCGGCGCCTGGGGCAACCCGCCGTGGTCGGCGAGATATGCGCCGGACTGCTGGCCAGTCCGATGATCATCACCCAGGCGGGTACGGACGCCGTCTTTCCCGCCGAGGTGAAACCCCTGCTGGGGGCCCTGGCCAACGTCGGGCTGGCCACCTTCATGTTCATCATCGGCTACGAGATCGACGCCGCCTTCCTGCGCAGGCGGAGGAAGGCCACGATGGGCCTGGTCGCCGGATCCGTGGCCGTCCCCCTCGTCGCGGGCGCCGCACTGGCCGTACCCCTGGCCCGTTCGTACGCACCCGGCAGCCACACCGCCTTCGTCCTGTTCGTCGGCGTGGCCATGTCGGTCACCGCGTTCCCCGTGCTGGCCAGGATCCTCGCGGACCGGGGCCTCAACACACACCCCCTCGGCGGCCTCACCCTGGCGGCCGCCGCCGTGGGCGACCTGATCGCCTGGGCCTGCCTGGCGGGAGTCGTCGCGTACGCCGGGGCCGCCGGGCAGTGGCGGATGATGCTGCTGCCCGTGTACCTGGGCCTGATGTTCGCGGTGGTCCGGCCCCTGCTCGCCAGGTTCGTCGAGCGGGCCGGCGCACGGGGCCTGGGCGCCGGACGGCTCGTGCCCACGCTGGTCGTGGGCCTGATGCTGTCCTGCGCGGTCACCGAATGGCTCGGGATCCACTTCATCTTCGGCGCGTTCGCCTTCGGCGCGGCCATGCCCCGCGCCACCCTCGGCGACATGCGGGCCGAGATCATGCGGCACATGGAGCAGGTGGGGCACGTCCTGCTCCCGCTCTACTTCGTCGTGGCCGGGACCAAGGTCGACCTCTCCGCCTTCACCGTGGCCGCCCTGCTCACGCTGGCCGCCGTCATCGCCGTCGCCGTCGTCTCGAAGGCCGGCGGCGCCTACGCCGGCGCCCGCCTCTCCGGGCTCCCGCACGAGACGGCCGTGCCGGCCGCCGTCCTCATGAACACCCGGGGACTGACGGAGATCGTCATCGTGGCAGTGGCCTTGGAGATGGGCCTCATCAACCAGGACTTCTATTCCATGATGGTGGTGATGGCCGTCGTGACGACCGCCATGACCGGGCCGCTGCTGAAACTGACCCGCGTATTTCCCGGAAGTCCTTCTCCTGTTCTCCCGCCGGACGATTCCGCTCCCGACCGTCCCGCCGCGCCTTCGGAGAAGACCGTGAAAGCGGGCTGAGGCGCAGTCGAGGCGCGCTTGAGGATCGCTCGGGGATGTACCGAGGACGCCGCCTCATAGGTTTGCCGACATCAGGTTGAGAAATCCGAACACGCCGCAGACTGCACCGCTCTGCAGTTTCCAAGGGAGGCATGTTATGACCGAGGTGGCACCGGACCTCCTCGCCGCATCGCGGCTGAGGACACCCGTCGGCCCGCGTCGCGACGACCAGCTGTGGTGGAACGCCCAGCGCGGATCGGCGATGCCTTTCCAGCGGTACGAGCGGCTCGGATCCCGTCTCCCGTACGACCTGGCGGACCGCACCTGGCCCTCGAAGTCCCTGGTCAAGGCGCCGCTGTGGGCCTCGGTGGACCTGCGGGACGGAAACCAGGCGCTCAGCAGCCCGATGGACACCGAGCGCAAGAGCCGCATGTTCGACCTGCTCGTCCGCATGGGGTTCAAGGACATCGAGGTCGGATACCCGTCGGCCAGTGACGCGGACTTCCTGTTCCTGCGCACCCTGATCGAGAAGGACCGGATTCCGGATGACGTGACGATATCGGTCTTCACTCCGGCCCGGCCGGAATTGATCGACCGGACCTTCGAGGCCATCGAGGGCGCGGACCGGGCCATGGTCCACCTGTGCAATGCGACCGCCTGCCTGTGGCGCGAGGTCGTATTCGGAATGAGCGCCGACGAAGTGCAGCAGATGGCCCTGCGGTCGGCGGAGCACATCGCCCGCCGGGCGGACGCCGTCACGTCGACGCAGCTGCGGTTCGAGTATTCGCCGGAGACGTTCAACGTCACGGAACCCGACTACGTGCTCCAGGTGTCCAACGCCATCACCTCGCTGTGGGACGCCGGCCCGGACCGCCCGGTGACCCTGAACCTGCCGACCACGGTGGAGACCGACTCGCCGAACGTGTTCGCCGACCAGGTCGAGTGGATGCACCGCAACCTCGACCGCCGCGACGCCGTCATCCTCTCGGTACACCCGCACAACGACCGCGGAACGGCCGTCGCCTCCGCCGAACTGGCCGTCATGGCCGGCGCCGACCGCATCGAGGGCACCCTGTTCGGCAACGGCGAGCGCACCGGCAACGTCTGCCTCGCCACGCTCGCGCTGAACCTCTTCAGCCAGGGCGTGGACCCGCAGCTGGACTTCTCCGACATCGACGAGATCCGCGGCACCGTCGAGTTCGCCAACCAGCTGCCGGTACCTCCCCGGTACCCGTACGGCGGCGACCTCGTCTACACGGCCTTCTCCGGAACCCACCAGGACGCCATCGCCAAGGGCCTGGCCGCGATCGAACGGCAGGCGGCCGAGGCGGGCACGACCACCACCGAGGTGCCGTGGGACGTCCCCTACCTCCCCATCGACCCGAAGGACGTGGGCCGCACCTACGAGTCGGTGGTCCGCGTCAACAGCCAGTCGGGCAAGGGCGGCGTGGCCCACGTACTCAAGAGCGTCTACGGGCTCGACCTCCCGCGCGGCATGCGCGTGGAGCTGGCCCGCCAGGTGCAGAGGGTGGCCGACGGGGACGGGACCGAGCTCACCTCCCGGGAACTGCGGGCCATCTTCTCCGGCATGTACCTCGAGTTCGAGAACCCGGCCCTGCTGCTCAAGGAGTTCCAGTCGACCGGTGACGCGGACACCTCCACCGTGGAGGCCCTCGTCGTCGGCACCGACGGCGAGGAAAGGCGGCTGACCGGCTCGGGCGCAAGCGCGGCCGCCGCCTACGCCGCCGCGCTCGCCGGCACCGGACTCGCCGTCGAGATCGCCGAAACCACGGGCCACGCCCTCACCGACAGCCTCGGCACGAGGTACGCCGCGTACGCGGAGATCGTCCTCGACGGCACGACCCGGTACGGGGCCGCGATCGCGGGCGAGGAGGAGAGCGCCCAGCTCGGGGCCGTCACCTCGGCCGTCAACCGCGCCCACGCCTGACCGGTCCGCGCCCCCACCCCCGCCCGCCCCGCACCCTGTGAGCTGAGCTGAGAGATGGACCTCGCCTTCGTCGAGAGCAAGAAGGACCCCGGCCGCGACTGCTTCGTGTACACGGCGCACCACGACCTCGACCTGCTGGGCATCGGCAGACTGCGCGGGCACGGCGACCGGGACCTGTTCGGCTTCCCGGCCCCCGCACTGGCCAAAGACCCCTTCGCCCCGCACACCACCCACATGCTGGTGATGGTCGAAGGCGCCCTGGTCGCCGGCGCGGAGCTCGTCGCCTACTCGCCGCTGGGGCTGCCGCTGAGCCAATGGCCACAGCTGTCGGGCGTCCTGCGGCACAGCGGACGGCTGGTGCAGTTCCGCCTTCCGGTGGTACGCCCCGAGTTCGCCGGCACGGTCCTGCCGGAGCTTCCCTTCGGCGCCCTCGGAGGCCTGGTCAAGGGCTGCCTGCAGTGGGCGGTGTCCCACGACGTGAGCGATGTCGTCGTGGAGGTCGCCGACCGGCGGGCGGCCGACAAGCTCACCCAGCTCGGCTTCGTGCCGGCGGAGGGGTCGGGGGCCGGCGGCCGCGAACCGGACGTGTACCGGCTGAACGTCAGCAGGCTCGTGGCCCGCGGCTTCCGCGCCAGCCACCCCTTCTACCGGTACCTGCTCGAGTACGACGAGAGCGTCCTGGTCAGCAGGCCCGCCCTCGCCGCCGCCTGAGCCGCCACCCACCCACGTATTCCAGGACACTGGAGAGGAACGGACCGCATGTCCCTCATAGGCAGGCGCCTGGCGCTTCCGCCCGACCTTCTCGTGCACCGGGTCTTCGAAGCCCACGCCCGGCAGCACCCAGACCGGACCGCCCTGACGTGCGGCGCCGACGAGCTGACCTTCGCCGAGCTGAATGCGAGGGCCAACCGGTTCGCCCACCACCTCATCGCCCTCGGCGCGGGACGCGGCTCGGTGATCGGCGTGTGCCTGGACCGTACTCCCGAGCTGGTGGTCGCGATCCTGGGAACCATGAAGGCCGGCGCCGCCTACGTGCCGCTGGACCCGACCTACCCCGCCGAGCGCCTGCGGCTGATGGTCTCCCAGCTCGCCGAGATCAAGCTCAACGTGGTCTCCTCCGACACCAGGGGCCTGGTCGCCGGGGCGCCGGGAGACCTCGTCGCCATCGACGAGCTCGGCGGGCTGCTCGACTCCCTGCCGGCCACGGATCCGGTCGTCGACCTCACCAACGACGACCTGTGCTACGTCGTGTTCACCTCCGGGTCCACCGGCACCCCCAAGGCCACCGCCGTGCGCCACGAGGGGTGGTACAACCTCCTCGAGTGGCTGCGCGTCGAGTACGGCCTGGACGGCGGCTCCAGCGGACTCACCGTCAGCTCCTTCGGCTTCGACATCAGCCAGCGCGGACTGATGGCACCGCTGTTCTGCGGCGCCGCCCTGCACCTGCTGCCCAGCCGCGTCTTCGACCCGGGCATGGCCTACCGCCTGATCGAGACCCACGGCGTGCGGCAGCTGCACTGCGCGCCCAGCACCCTCTACGTGCTCATCGAACACGAACGGGCGCTGGGAACCGACGCGCTGACCCGGGTGGGCCACGTCTTCATCGGCGGGGAGCCGCTCACGGTCGCACGGGTCGAGGAATGGGCCGCGCAGGAGGGCAACTCCTGCGTCCTCCTGCACCAGTACGGGGTCGCCGAGTGCACGGACGTGGCCACCTCCCACGTCCTCGCGGACTACGCCCGCTACCGGGGCGCCGCCACGCCGGTGGGGGAGCCGGTGTACAACACCGAGATCCACCTCCTCGACGAGGAGTCGAACGAGGTACCGGACGGCGAGACCGGCGAGATCTGCATCTCGGGCCTGAGCGTCAGCGCCGGCTACCTCAACGCCTCGCCGGCCGACACCCGGCGGTTCACCGAGCGGCGCACGGCCGACGGCCCCACCCGGACCTACCGGACCGGCGACCGCGGCTACCTCACCCCCGACGGGGAACTGGTGGTGGTCGGCCGCGTGGACGCCCAGGTCAAGATCCGCGGCATGCGGATGGACCTGGGCGACGTCGAGCACGGCGTCCGGTCCCACCCGCTCGTCGACGACGCCGTGGTCCTCGCGGTACCGGACGACTCCGGCGAACCGCGCCTGGTCGGCTACGTACTGCCCGCGGCCGACGCCCCCGGCGGCCTGGACGTCCGGGCGCTCTACCGCGACCTGCTCGCCACCCTGCCCCGGAACATGGTGCCGCAGGCCTTCACCGTCCTCGACGCCTTCCCGCTGAACCCGAACGGCAAGACCGACCGGCGGGCCCTGGCCGCCCGGGCCGCCGCCGGCTGACGCGGGCCGCCGCCGGCTGACGCCGGCCCCACCCGCCCGCCCGCCAGGTCCCCGGCGGGCGCGCCCGAGAACCTTCCTTTCCGCACACGCGCCTCCGAGCAAAGGAACAGCATCCGCATGACCATCGACCAGCAGCGCCCGACCCCGGCCGCTCAGATCTCGAACAACGCGATCGTCCCCGAGGACATCAAGGCGGACATCGAGCAGTTCAGCCTCGACGGCTTCACCGGCCCGATCAAGCTGTACGAGCCCGAGGAGGCCGCGGCGCTGATCCGCGAGATCCGGATCAACAACCAGGACGCCTCCCGCGCCCTGTACAAGAACAGCGTCAACTACGACCGGCACTTCGACATCCCGGAGCTCAGCCGGCACATCACCCACCCGACGATCGTCAAGTACCTGACGGCCATCCTCGGCCCGGACGTCCTGAACTGGCGCACCGAGTGGTTCCCGAAGTTCCCCGGCGCCAAGGCGACCGAGTGGCACCAGGTGCGCGACTACAGCTACGCCAACGGCAACCCGCAGCTCCTGCCGACCGAGTCGGACTGGAACGCGTACATCGACATCACCGTCTGGACGACCTTCACCCCGGCCACCAAGGACCGGGCCTGCATGAAGTTCGTCCGCGGCTCGCAGCGCGACTGGATCTTCGACGAGCACAAGGCCACGCAGGCCGGCCGCAGCGCGGACTACGACGTGGCCCACTCGAACACCGGTTTCTTCGGCTACGACTTCGCCGACTTCAAGATCGACCCGAACTGGGAGCCGCGCTCCGAGGACGTCGTCGAGCTGGAGATGCAGCCGGGCGAGGCCGTCATCTTCACCGCGTCGTGCGTGCACGGCTCCACGCCGAACAACACCGAGCGCGAGACCCGTTTCGCGATCGCCAGCCGCTACGTCCCCACCCACGTGCGGGTCTACCCGGAGCAGGACTCCTTCAGCGCCCACGGCGCGACGTTCGACCTGTCCGAGTACGGCAGCGTCGTCGTGGCCGGCGAGAACCGCTACGACCACAACCGGATCCGCACCGCGAACAACCACGGCACCCCGTTCGGCTGGACCGCGAGCTGACCCCTGCGCCTTCGGCCTCCGCCCTCTCCCCCCTGCCCGTCCCTTCACCGAAAAGGACCTGCTGAACGTGATCGCAACGAAGATCCACGCCATTTGGAGCCGCGAGCTCAAGCTCAAGGAGTTCGCCGACACCGACGACTTCTTCGACCTCGGCGGGCACTCCCTCATCATGACCCGGATCCAGCGCGAGATCCTCACCGAGCTCGGCATCGAGATCCCGATGGACCAGCTCTTCCGCAAGTCCACGGTCGCGGCCATCTCCGAGCACATCGAGTCGGCCATCGCGGCCGCCGCCTGACAGCCGGATCCGCTGCCGCCAGACCTTGCCGCGACGCCGGGAACAGGGCTCCACCCTGTCCCCGGCGTCGCAGCCGGTTCACCTCCCGCCACTACAGGAAGATCCCCCCAGTGCAGCTATCGAGTCGGGGCCGGCAGATGTCCCGCCTGTCGGGCATCCGCAGCATCATGGAGGACATCGCCGCGGCCGATCAGGACGTGGCCGACGACGAATGGCTCAACCTCAGCCCGGGCAACCCCTCGCACATCCCCGAGGTCGTCTCGGCTTGGCGCCGCCTCGGCAAGGAAGCCCTCAACGAGCGGTTCGTCGAGGCCAGCACCCGGTACGGGCCCTCCCGCGGCACCGCCACCCTGGTCCAAGCCATCGTCGACTACTTCAACCTCACCTACGGCTGGTCGATCGGACCGCAGAACGTCGTCGTGGGGCCCGGCAGCCAGATGCTGTCGTTCATCGCGACCAGCCTGTACACGGGCCCGGACGCCAACGGCGACCTCCAGCCGCTGGTGCTGCCGCGCCTGCCCGACTACACCGGATACCAAGGACTCAGCCCGGACCCCGGCGGCATCGTCGGCATCGAGCCGCTCGTCATACCCGAAGGGCCCCACGCGTTCCACTACAGCCTGAACACCGAGGCCCTGGCCCGCCAAGGCCGCATGGGCATGATGCTCCTGTCCAACCCGGCGAACCCGTCCGGCAGCAGCATCGAGGCGTCCGAACTGAAGACGCTGATCACCACCGCAGAGGAACGCGACGTCCCGCTGGTGCTCGACCACGCCTACGGAGAGCCCTTCCCCCAAGTGGTCCAGACGAGGCTCGCCCCCGTGCTGCACTCGCACGTCATCAACCTCTTCACGCTGTCGAAGGCCGGGCTGCCCGGCGAGCGGATCGCCTTCGCCATCGGCCCGGCCGACCTGATCGACCCCATGGTGTCCTTCATCGCCAACACGACCCTGCACGCACCGCAGCTGCTCCAGGCCGTCGTCGAACGCTCCCTGAGGACCCGGGAGATCGACGTGATCTCCGAGCGGCACATCAAGCCGTACTACCGGGCCAAGCGCGCCATGGCCGAGGCCCTGCTCGCCGAATCCCTCCCGGACGACCTGAACTGGCGGCTGCACTCCAGCGACGGCGGGATGTTCTGCTGGCTGTGGATCGACCACGACTGGTTCGACGACCTGACGCTGTACGAGTTCCTCAAGCGCAAGCGGATGTTCATCGTCCCCGGACGGCACTTCTTCGTCGAGCCGCTGGACACCCCGTTCCTCGGCACGCACGGCAAGCGCTGCATCCGGCTGAGCCTGAGCCCCGACGAATGGGCCGTCGCCGACGGCATCGTGCGGCTGGGCGAGGCACTCGAAGAGCTGCGCGCGAGCGCGGGAACCGGAGCGTGAGGACCATGGGCACATGGCTGCGCCGCCGTGAGGCGCAGAGTCCAGCGGCCAGCCGGCTCGTCTGCCTGCCGCACGCGGGCGGCACCGCCGCCTCCTTCGCCGGCTGGAGCGGCCGGCTGCCGGCCGGTGTGGAGCTGATCGCCGTGCAGTACCCCGGCCGGCAGGACCGGCTGGGCGAGGAGCCGATCGGGGACATGGCCACGATGGCCGAGCAGGTCGCCGACGCGCTGCGCCCGCTCCTGGACCTGCCGCTGTTCCTCTTCGGGCACAGCATGGGCACGGGCCTGGCCTACGAGGTCGCAGGCCTCCTCGAGCGCGAGGAGGGATTCGTCGCGCAGCACGTCTTCGTCTCCGCCCGGCCCGCGCCCCACCGGATCGACGGGGAGCACCGGCACCGGCTGAGCGACGAGGACCTGGTCGCGGCGATGCGCCGGCTGGGCGGGCCGGACGCCGAGGTGTACAACCATCCCGAGCTGCTGCCGCTGATCCTTCCGCCGCTGCGGGCGGACCTGGCCCTGCTGGACCGGTACCGGCCCGAGCGGCTGACCCCGCTGCGGGCCCCGCTGACCGTGTTCGGCGGCGAGAGCGACGACACCTGCCCGGTCTCCGAGCTGCCCGCCTGGAGCGCGGCCACGACCGCGGGCGTGCGGGTGCGGACGTTTCCCGGCGGCCACCACTACCTGCGCGCCTGCGAGGACGAGGTGCTGGCGGAGGTCAGCGCGGAAATCCTGTCGTACCAGGGGCGACAGCCTCTCGACGTATGACCTGAATACCACGCGACAGCGGGCCCTCGGGAATTCCCCGAGGGCCCGCTGTCATTTCCGCGCGGCTCCGGCCGGCGGTGCGCTCGCGCTCAGTTCACACGATGTCCGGTGGTCGCGTCGACGTAGTCGGGAATTTCCTCGTGCGTGTCCCCGACCGTCAACGTGCCCGTGGGCTCGATCATGATGATGTGCGATTCCCCTTCGGAGACCGGCTTGTGCTCGGTGCCGCGCGGGACGACGTACACATCCCCCGGGTGCAGGGTCACGAAGCGCTCCACGCCCTCCTCCCGCAGGTGGATGACGAGCCGTCCGGCCGCGACGAGAAACAGTTCGTCGGTGTTCTCGTGGGAGTGCCAGAGATACTCGCCGTGGAATTTCGCCACCCGCACGTCATAGTCGTTGAACTGGGCGACAATGCGCGGACTCCACAGCTCGCTGAAGGAATCCAAAGTCTTCTGGATGTTTACCGGTTCGGGCATCATGCATTCATGGTGCTCGAATTCGCGGGATTCCTCAAGTGGCCGTTCTTTCTTCATCGGAAAATCGGCCTGCGGTTCTGGGCAGGCGTGCGCCGCCCCGGCCGATGGAGACCGGCCGGGGCGGCGACGAGTGTCACGGCCGCGCTCGCGCACGGCGCGGCCCGCGACTATCCGACCACCCGTGCGGCGAGGGTGTCGCCGATCGTGTCGGTGGAGCGGAAGGTGCCGTCGCGTTCGGCGAGGTCGGCGGTGACGGCGTCTTCGATGCGCAGGGCCTGGGCCTGGTGGCCGAGGTGGCGCAGGAGGAGGGCGACGGAGAGGATCGTCGCGGTCGGGTCGGCCTTGCCGGTGCCGGCGATGTCCGGGGCGGAGCCGTGGACGGGCTCGAACATGGACGGGAAGGCGCCGGTGGGGTTGATGTTGCCGGAGGCGGCCAGGCCGATTCCGCCGGTGACGGCGGCGGCCAGGTCGGTGAGGATGTCGCCGAAGAGGTTGTCGGTGACGATGACGTCGAAGCGTTCGGGCTGGGTGACGAAGAAGATCGTCGCGGCGTCGACGTGCAGGTAGTCGGTGGTGACCTCGGGGTATTCCCGGCCGACCTGGTCGAAGATGTT